>JALZOI010000656.1 GCA_030857245.1 Myxococcota bacterium | reverse complement strand
GGCCGACACGATGGCGAGCGTCGCGAGCACCCGCCGCCGTTCGAGCCGATCCGCGAGCCCACCCACGGCCGCGAGCACGACCGCGAGCAGCGCACTCGAGATCGCGACGGCCTCGCCGAGGTGGGCCGGCCCGAGCTCCGACAGGAACAGCGCGTCGGCGGCGGCCGCCGTCATCGCCGCCCCGCCGCTCGCCAGCGCGAACACCGTGCCCGCCCGGATCACGAGGGAGCGCTCGTCGGCCTTCAGCAGCGGCGCGCCCGCGGTCCTCGCCGCCTTCGCGAGCCTGGTCTTCGCTGCGGCCATGCCCGGCCGCATCATACGGGCGCCGCCCTCCTCGTGGACAGCAGCCCTGCCGGCAACGGGCAGCCCGGTGAACTTCCGACGCCCGGGGCCGGCTCGGCACCTGCGACCTGGCTCGCCTCGTGTCATCATCGTGCCGATGTCGACGCGTCCCACGCTCGCCGTGCTCGCCGTGCTCGCCGTGGCTGGCGTGGCGATCGCGCAGCAGGCCGCGGGTCCGAAGCTGCACGAGGACCTCGAGGGGCCGACCGGCGACCGCCCGACGCCGCTGATCGGGCAGACCGGCAGCGGATCGCCGGCCGCGATCGCCGCCGGCGACAAGGTGCTGCCGAAGCCGGCGGTCGATCGTCCCGATCAGGCCAAGAAGGGCGAGCCCGTGCTCGGCGAGTCGGGGTTTGCCGCGGATCGCCAGACCTCGATGACGCCGGACTCGAACACCGGCCCCGACGGCACGCTGCACTACGTCAGCGTCTTCAACCCGGACGTGCTGCCGTTCAAGCGGATGAGCTCGTTCGACAGCGTCGGCACCGACTACACGCTGGTGGTCGGCCGCACGTCGCTCTCGGAGCTGCCGGTCGGTGGCACCACGGACCAGACCCGCGATCGGTTCTGGGGGTCGGTGCTGATCAAGCTGTCGCCCGGCGTCGATGTCCCGCTGCCGAGCGTCGCGCCCGACATGCGCATCCTGTCGTACGAGGCGAGTCCGAAGACGCGGCTCGAGTTCTCGAAGGACGGCGCCGACAACTTCTTCGTACGCAGCGACGAATCGAGCGCCAGCGGGACCATCCGGCTCGTGTTCCTCGCCGACGCCGACGCCGGCTACTTCGCCCCGGCGCTGCCGACCGGCGGCCGCTACACGTCGCGCACCGTCGCCGCGATGACGCCGCCCGAGCTCAAGCCGCAGGTGCCGGACGCGCAGCGTCGCGCCGCCGCGATCACGCTGGAGAAGCTGCGCGTCGATGCGGACATGGAGCTCAGCGTCGCGTTCAACAAGCTCGTCGCCTACTTCCGCGCGTTCAAGGAGGGCGCGCTGCCGCGGAGCTCGGGCGACATCTACCGCGACCTCTGCGATACCCAGCTCGGCGTCTGCCGGCATCGCGCGTTCGCCTTCATGGTCACCGCCAACGCGCTCGGCATCCCGACGCGCTACGTCCAGAACGAGGCGCACGCCTTCGTCGAGGTGTGGTTCCCCGAGCGGCGCTGGCAGCGCGTCGATCTCGGTGGCGCGGCCCTCCGCATGGAGGTCACCGGCGCCGACAACAAGACGCTGCACCGCCCGCGCGCCGAGGATCCGTTCGCCAAGCCCAAGCAGTACGAGAACAGCTACACGCAGCTCGAAGGCGACATCAGCGGGCTCAGCTCCCAGCAGCTCGCCGACAAGAAGCAGTCGCTCGACCAATCGCCCGCGAGCGGCACGTTCGACGGCGCCACCGGCACCGGTGGTGGCAGCGGGAGCGCCGCCTCCGGCCCCGATCGCATCACGCCCGACCCCAACCTGCCTGCGGTCACGCAGGATCCCGCGAAGCGGACGCCGCGCCTCGAGATCACGATGGCCGACTCGAGCGCCTATCGCGGCGACGTCCTCCACGTCGAAGCCCGCGTCACCGTCGAGGGCCGCGGCCTCCCGGATCACCCGATCGATGTCTACCTCTCGCCGGCCGGCCGCGATGGTGCGAGCCCGCACCCGCTCGGGCGTGCCGTCACCAGCGCGGACGGCACGTTCCGCCAGGACTTCTCCGTCCCTCCCGGCCTCGGCCTGACGACCTACGAGATCTGGCTGTCCTCCCCGCAGGACGCCTACTTCAACGCGGCCCTCTCGCGCTGACGCGAAGAGAAGAAGGATTGGCCGCCAAGGCCGCCAAGGGCCGCCAAGGGCCGCCAAGGGGTAGGTCGAACGCGTCGCGTGCCTCGGGTGGATCGCGCGGCGTTCGTTCGAGCGGGAGGTGTGGCCGGCGTTCACGCCGGAGGGCACAACCTACGTCCATCCGATCCTTGGCGGCCCTTGGCGGCCTTGGCGGGCCATCTCCGGGAGGCTGGCTGGCTCAGCCCAGCGAGATCGGCAGCGTGACGAGGGTCGGGGCGCCGGTCGCGGGGAACTTCATCGAACGCAGCGAGCGCTGGGCGCAGTGGAGCAGGCCCTTGTCGAAGAGGTAGCGCGGCGCGTGGAGCTTGCTCTTGCTGACCTTGCCGGCGCGGTCGACGACGAGCTTCACGGTGATCGTGGCACGCAGGTCCGTACCGGTCGCGCCCTGGATCACGCAGTCGCGGACGCCACCGGCCTGGCTGTTGATCGTGGCGTTGATCTCGGTGTCCTCGAGGGCGCGCGCCTCGCCCCCGCCCGCCATGTCGACGCGCGACGCGGGCAGCGTGACGTCATCGCCGCGCCACTCGAGGCGGCGCTCTGCCGCGGTCAGCGGCGGCGGCTCGGGCTCCGACTCCTCGTACTCCTCGGGCGTGCCCTGGAGGTCGGTGCTCGCCGACGTGCCGCCGGTCGCGCGGCGCTGCTTCTTCTTCGGACGCCCCACGCCGGCGTCCCCCGGCGCGACCGCGACGGCGGGTGCGTCGGTCACGGTTGCCGGGGTGGCCGCGCCGCCCCACGGTGGGCGCAGCGCGAGATACATTCCACCGGCACCGACGCTCAGGCCGATGACGATCCCGATCGAACCACGCACCCCACGCTTGTATCACGGTGGTGAGGGATCGTCCGGCACGTTCACCGGCACGTTCACCGCTCTGGGCGCGTTCGGCGTCGTGTGCGCGGCGACCGCGACGATGCTCGTCGTCGCGGTGATCGCGACGTCGGCCGGTGCGCCGGTCATGGTGACCGCCGTCCTCGCGCAGCTCGTGATGCTCGGCGTTCCGCTGATCGCGATGCGCGGATCGGGACGTACGCTCGCCGCGCTCGGGTTGACGCGCCCGGCATCGGCTCGCTACCTCGGTGCCGCCGCGCTGATCGGCGCGAGCGCCTGGTACCTCAACATGTGGCTGGTCTCGGTGCTGCCGCTGCGCGCCGAGGACGCCCAGCTCCTCGAGCTCATCGATCGGCCGTCACTGCCGGTGGTGTTGCTCGCGGTCGCGCTCGCGCCCGCGATCTGCGAGGAGGTGCTGTTCCGCGGCGTGCTCGTGCGCGGCCTCGCGACGCGCTTCGTCATCCCCGTCGCCGTGCTGCTCGCCGCCGCGGTGTTCTCGCTCTATCACGTGCGCATCGTCCAGCTACTCCCCACGTTCACGCTCGGGATCGTCCTCGGCTGGCTCGCGTTGCGCGCGCGCTCGGCGATCCCCGGCATGCTCGCGCACCTCCTCAACAACACGCTCGCGCTGCTCGTCGCGCGCGGCGAGCTCCCGGGCGTGGCCGGCGTCCTCGGCGCGCATCCGGGGCTCGGGCTGGCGACGTTCGCGATCCTGTTCTGCCTAGGTGTCGCGCTCGCTGCGCGAGGAGTCCGATGAGCGAGTCCAAGCTGCGGTTCACCACGCTCGCGATCCGCCGCGAGCTGCCCTCGGAGCACCACGAGCTGGCGCCGGTGATCGCGTCGACGATCAGCGCCTACGGCCACGAGGATCGCACCGCGCTCGAGCTCTCGCTCGCGCTCTCGGAGCTGCCCGACGAGGCGCGACCCGCGACCGTCGCGCGGTACCTGCTGCCCGATGGCGTCCGCCTCGCGCAGGTCGAGGTCGAGCTCGGGCGCACCGAGCTGCCGGGCCGGCTCGGGCGCAAGCACGCGGTCACGGTCACCGTCGCGATCGTCCCCGAGCCACGGCCTGACGCGACGCCGGCCGGGCACTGGGTGTTCATCCCGGCGATCGATCACGCATGCTACGTGGCTCGCGGCGAGGACCTCGCCACGCGGGTCGCCGCCGAGCTCGAGGCGCTGCCCGCGGCGATCGCGCTCGACGCCGATGGCTGGAAGCGGCTCGTGACGTACGCGCCGGCGCGGCTCGAGGAGGTCGTCGTCGAGCTCGCGACCACGCCGCTCGCGGAGGCGCACGGCCGCAAGGCGCTGGCCGCGGCGGAGCGCAAGCGACACGCCGTCGCC
>JALZOI010000655.1 GCA_030857245.1 Myxococcota bacterium | reverse complement strand
GGTCGCTGCTGCCGCTCGTGCTGCTCGGTGTCGTGCTCGGCAGCGGCGGCTCGCCCGGCGTCGTCAAGGCGGCGTCGGCGTACAGCGGGCTCGGCGCCCCGATCGTGCGCGGGCTGCGGCGTGCCTTCGACTGGGACCGCGACGGCTACGCGCGCTTCCTCGGCGGCGGCGATTGCGACGACAGCGACCCCACCGTGCGTCCCGGCGCCCCCGAGATCCCCGACGACGGCATCGACCAGAACTGCGTCGGTGGCGATGCCAGCACGCGGCACTCCCCCGAGGACGTCGGCTTCGTGCCGGTGCCGCCCGGCGTCCCGAGCGACTTCCGCGTCCTCCTCATCACGATGGACACCACGCGCGCCGATCACCTCGGGATGTATGGCTACCGGCGCGACACCAGCCCGCACCTCGATCGCCTCGCGCAGGAGGGCACGGTCTTCGAGCACGGCTGGGCCCACGCGCCGTCGACGCGCTACTCGATCCCCGCGATCCTGAGCGGGCGGCTCCCGCTCGACGTCTACTACGATACCAGCGTCGAGGGCTGGCCCGGCCTCGCCGAGCGCGCGACGACGATCGCCGAGGCGCTGGGCGCGCTCGGCTTCATCACGGGCGCGATCACCAACTACTGGTACTTCGATCGCAGCCGCCGCATGGATCAGGGCTTCGCGGAGTACGACAACGAGAACGCGCGGCTGCACAGCGGCGTGAGCGGCGCCGGCCCCGAGCAGACCAAGGGCAGCTCGTCGAAGGAACAGACCGACAAGGCCATCGCGTTCGTCGACAAGCACGCGGATCAGCGCTGGTTCCTGTGGGTCCACTACTACGATCCCCACTACGCCTACGAGCCGCACCCCGAGGTGCCGGCGTTCGGCACCGATCGCGTGGCGCTCTACGACGGCGAGCTTCGCTACACCGATCTGCACATCGGCCGGCTGCTCGACCATCTGCGCGCGCAGGGCTTGCACGAGAAGACCGTCGTCGTCATCACCGGGGATCACGGCGAGGGCTTCGGCGAGCACCAGATCGAGCTCCACGGCTATCACCTCTACGCGCCGCAGACCAAGGTGCCGATGATCGTGCGCGTGCCCGGCGTCCCACCGCGGCGCTCGACGACGCCGGCCGGCCACGTCGACCTGCTGCCCACGCTGGTGAACCTCGCCGGCGGCGTCGCGACCGCCGAGATGATGGGGATGTCGCTGCTCCGCGCGATCACCGGCGAGGACCGCGATCGGGTCGTGTTCCAGCAGCTGTCCTACGAGGGCAACCACGAGCTGCGCGGCGGGGCGAGCCGCGCGTGCCACGTGATCTACAACGTCAGCCCCGACACCAGCTGGGAGGTCTACCGCATCGACCGCGATCCGGCGGAGACCGAGGACCTCGCCGGCGACGAGACGGTCTGCCAGGACACGCGGCGCGCCGTCGAGCGCTGGTTCGACGCCGAGCAGGTCCCGCCCGGTGCCGTCGAAGCGCTGCTCCCCGCGCGGCCGGTGATCGCGAGCCCGCTCGACGCCGACCTCGGCGACGCCGTCCGCCTGCTCGCGGTCGAGGCGCCGGCGACCGCCAGGCCCGGTGAGCAGATCGCGCTGGTCTGGACGTTCGAGGCGCGCGGCACGCCGCCCCCGGGCTGGAAGATGTTCGCGCACGTCGAAGGCCCGGCGAAGAGCTTCGTCAACGGCGATCACGCGCCCGCGCGGCCGTTCGAGTGGTGGCGCGCCGGTCAGTTCCTGCGTTACTCGACCACCCTGACGATCCCGCGGTCGGCGCCTCGCGGTACGTTCGTGGTGAACGCCGGCATGTTCAAGGGCAAGACACGAGCGCAGGTGCGCGCCCCCCGGGCGAAGGTCACCAACAACGCCGTCGCGGCGACCACGTTCGAGGTGGTGCGGTGACCCTGAGCGGCAGCGACCCCGGCCTGCCGGGGCGGATCGCGAGCGAGCCGATCCCTCGCGCAATCGGCCGGAGCGAGTCGATGCCGCTCGCCGCGCCGGCCCGGCCGCGGTCCCTCGGGGCGCGGCTCCTCG
This sequence comes from Myxococcota bacterium, assembly GCA_030857245.1. GTDB lineage: Bacteria > Myxococcota_A > Polyangia > Haliangiales > Haliangiaceae > JABFXX01. The sequence goes on along the minus strand of JALZOI010000655.1, from coordinate 2,313 downwards.
CCGCCGCGCCGTGGCTCCTCGTCGCCTTGCCCGGCCTCTACCAGGTCGCCCTCCTGATCACGGCGATCGCCGGGCGGGTGCTCTATCCCTACGACCTCGAGTGGATGGAGGGCGGGATGCTCCACCACGCGCTCCGCATCCACAACGGCCAGGGCATCTACGGCCCACCGTCGATCGAATTCATCCCGTACCTCTACACGCCGCTGTACCCGTCGATGCTGTCGCTGTTCGGCGGCGCGTTCGGGCTGACCTACACGCTGGGCCGGGTGATCTCGATCATCGCGCTCGTCGGCATCGCGATCGTCAGCGCGGTGCAGCTGTCGAACCCGCACCACGCGCACCCGGCTCGCGGGCCGGTGTGGGCAGGCATCGCGCTGGCCTTCGGCCTGTTCGCGGCGGTCTACCCGTACGTCGAGGGCTGGTACGACCTGGTCCGCGCCGACACGTTCTTCCTGTTCATGATCACCGCCGCGATCGCGGGCATGCCGCGGTTCGCCCGGGGCGGGCACGGCCTCCGCGGTCACGCGCGGGTCGCCGCGGGCGCGGCGCTGCTCGCCCTCGCGTTCTTCTGCAAGCAGACCGGCATCATCTACGTCGGCCTCGGTGGCCTCATCGTCCTCGTGACGGCGTGGCGGCGCGTGCCGGTCTACGTCGCGACGGCCGGCGCGATCGGCCTCGGCGGGACCTGGCTCCTCCAGCAGACCACGCAGGGCTGGTTCTGGACGTACGTCTCCAAGATCCACCGCGCCCACGACTTCAACATGGACCGGTTCTGGAAGTCGTTCGGGAACATCCTCCTGAAGTTCCCCGCGATGACCGTCGTGATCGGGCTCGCGCTCGTGATCGTCCTCGCGACGTGGCGGAGCCAGCGCGCCCTGCCACGCCAGGCGCACCCGTTCCTCCTCTGGACGGCGACCTTCGTGGTGTCGACGGTCGTCGGCGCGATCGGCTGGGGCACCGAGTTCGCGCACTTCAACGCGTACATGCCGGCGTTCCTCCACGGTGCGCTCGCCGCGGGCGCCGCGATCCCGGCGATCTACGCGTGCTGGCGGCTCGAGTACCAGCACCATCCGTACGCCCACCGGGTGGCGACCGGCGCGTCGCTGGCGGTCGCCGGCGTCCTCGCCCTCGCGTGCTGGCACGCCCGCTGGGAGCCGCGCCGCTTCATCCCGACGGCGAAGGACGTCGCCGCCGGCGATCGCCTGATCGCGCGGCTGCGGGCGATCGACGGCAAGGTCTGGGTGCCGTCGCATCCGTGGTACGCGCAGCTCGCCGGCAAGACGCCGCGCGTGCATCGCATGGGGATCAAGGATGTCACCGCGCGGCAGCCACGCGTGGTCGCCGGGCTCGACGCGGCGGTGCGCCAGCACCTGTTCGCGGCGATCGTGCTCGACGATCGCGACGTCCACCTCGAGCAGCCGATCATCGGTGCGCACTACCGGGCGGCGCTCAAGATCCCGCCCGACGAGCGGCCGCGGCTGTACTCCGGCGCGCGGATCGTGCCCGACGCGATCTGGGTGCCGACGGAAGGCTCGAACCTGCCGCTCGGCGCCACCGTCGTGTTCGACTTCGAGGACCCCGCATGGGCGCCGTGGACGCGCTCCGGCGCGGCCTGGGGCACCGGGCCCGTCACGCGGCCGGTCTCCGGGCAGGGGCTCGTGATCGGCGCGACCGGCCAGCGCTTCGCGACCAGCCGGCACGACGGCGAGGCCTCGACCGGCCGCGTGAGCTCGCCGCTGTTCCCGCTCGCCGGCTCGCAACTGACCGCCCGGGTGGGTGGCGACACCGATGCCACCAAGCTGCGGATCGAGCTCTGGGTGCAGGGCTCGATCGTCGCCACCGCGAGCGTCCCCGAGCCCGGCGGCGAGACCTTGCAGCCGGTCACCCTCGCGATCGCCGAGCCGCATCGCGGCAAGCAGGCGCGGCTCGTGCTCGTCGACGACTCGCCGACCGGGCACCTGACCATCGACGACGTCTGGGCCTGGCAGTAGCGCTCAGGGCCGCCGGTAGATCGACACGATCGGCACGCCCGCGGCGCGCACGACGTGGAGCGGCTGCACGCTGCCGTACGCCTTCCAGATCAGGTAGTCGTGGCGGTTGAAGTGGCGCTCGTGGATCACGATCGCGAGCTTGCTGCGCTCGACGCCGCCCTGCTCCCAGCCCGCGTCGGGCAGCGAGCGAGGCAGCAGGCCGAGCTTCTGGTAGAAGCCCCACGCCGGCGAGGCGTCGTGCGAGTACACGGGCGCGCTGCCGCTCGCGGGCGCGTGGCGCGCGAGCACCGGCAGCGCCCCGCGCGCGGCGACGCCCCAGAAC
>JALZOI010000654.1 GCA_030857245.1 Myxococcota bacterium | reverse complement strand
GGCGGCTTCCTCGCGGTCGGCGCTGCCGAGCTCGCGTGGATCTGGCTCGTCCCGGCCGTGCTCGCGGCCCTCGCGCCGCGGCTCGGGCGGCTGCGGCTCGTCGCCGTCGCGGGTGCGCTGCTACCGGCGCTGCTCGTCCTCGATCCCGACCAGCTGCGCGAGGCCGCGTGGAACGGCTTCGCCCCGGCCTCGGTGCCGCTCGTCGTGTGGCTCGCCGTGACCCTCGTGCCCGTGCTTGCGATGGCTACCTGGTACGTGCGCCACGGTTTCCACTCCGGACCCCTGGGTACGCTCGTCCTACCAATGGGGTGGGCACTGGCCACGGCCCTCGGAATCCTGATGCTCGCACGCGAGACACCGGCGTGCACCGCCGTGCAATTCCACGCCTTCCACCTCGCCTGCGAGACGACCGACGACGTGCGCTAGCGCTTGCATGTAGCTCCCTGATACAAATGGTCTCACGGGGTGACATGACGCGACTGATGTACCTGCTGTCTGCCGTGTTCGCGACCGCCTGCACGGTCGGTGAGGTCAACATCGGCGGGCCGGGACCGGACTCGGGTGGCACCACCGACGACCGCAACATCTGCGTCGACCGGAAGACGCCGGCGGCTGCCTACCAGCACTCGTCCCAGCCGCCCGGCCCGCGGTCCGGCCAGGGCTGCGTCTCCGTGGGTTGTCACCTGATGGGCAACCTCGGATCGGGTGCCGGTGCGTTCACCATGGCGGGCACCGTCTACAAGGACACCAACGGCGGCGCCCCCCAGCCGGGCGTGACCGTGCGCCTCTTTCCGTCCACCGGCAACACCGACAAGAGCCTCGCGGCGGTGGTCACCGATGACGCGGGCAACTTCATCATCCGCACGCCGCTCGCGGATCCGGCGTACCTGACCGATGTCACCGCCTGCGGCACCGACGCGGTGGCCCTCGGCATCCGCCCGATGCAGAGCCCGATCTCCAACTCGGATCGCAACTGCAACGGCGGCGCGGCCTGCCACGCCGTGCCCGGTACGCGCGCGATCTTCCTCGCCGACTAGGGCCTGTCCCTGATTGGTCGTGACCGTGATCGGGGCCGTGATCGTGTCACGTGCTCGTACTCGGACAGCTAGCGCCGCTTCTTCGACGACGCGATCAGCCGGGCGTATGCCTCGGCGGCCGACGAGCAGATCTGCTGGTAGACCTCGAGCTGGAGCGCCGTCAGCGGCTTCGCGTGGCCGTACATCAGGTTGACGACGCGCTTGCCGATCATGATCGCGCCCGCGGTCACGAGCGCCGGCTCCGCGCAGCCGATCACCTTGTAGAAGTACGAGTTCACCGTCGACGGCGCGAGCGGCCCATGGAAGACGCCGGTCTCCGACGCGATCGCCGCCTGCAGCATCGACGGCACCTCGAGCGGGATCAGCAGGTGCTCGACGTTGCTGTGGCCCGGGACCACGCCGCTCGCGCGCCAGCCGAAGGCCATGTTGTCGCGCACCGTGAACACGACCGCGGCATCGAACGTCGCCGCGCAGAACCCGAGCAGCACCTCGACGATGCGGGTGCGGTCGCCGGCGATCGCGAGCTCGCGGAGCGCGACGTCCGCGGCCATCGGTGCCATCGTGGGCGGCAGCGTCGACGGCTTCATGCGCGCGACCGGCGTGGTCTGTTGCGGTCGAGTCGCCGAGATCGGGGTCGCCTCGGCGGGCGCCGAGTCGTCGGCGTCGAGCGTGTCGAGCATGTCCTCGGCGTCGAGCTCGAGGGCCTCGGATTCGTCGAACATCTTCATCTTCACGCTGCGCAGCCGGGGCTTCGGTCCGGGCGCGGCGATCGGCGCCATCGGCACGGGGGGCAAGCCCGGCAACGGGGGCGCCGGCAGCCCGGTGTCGACCGGCCCGTCCTCGCCGCGCGGGGTGTCTCCGAACTTCACGAACCGCGGAGGCCGCGGCACGCCGTAGTAGCGCTCGATGTAGTAGTAGAGCCGGAGCTCGGGGGCGACGCGCGGCAGCACGCGATACCCGGTGATCTGGTTCAGCGCGTCGAGGGTCGCGAAGTCGTGCGGGTCCTCGATCGCCGCGATCAGCTGGCGGTCCTGGACCACGAGCGGGATGCACTTGTGCTTGAACGACTGCGCCGGCTGGAGCAACCGGACCGCCGCTCGCTTCGCCCGCTCGAGCATGGCCCCCGTCGCGATCGGGATCCCGAGCTCGAGTCCGAGATAGACCGTCAGCGCTTCGAGGTCGATGAACCCGTGCTCGACGAGCACCGTCCCGAAGCGGCCGCCGTCGCGGGCCTGGTACTTGAGCGCTGCCTCCAGCTGCGGCTCGGTCAGCCGGCCGTCGCGGACGAGCATCTCGCCGAGCTTCATCTACGGGAAAAGGTATCACGGACGTGCTACTGGAACGGAATGCGCGGCGTGGGCGCCCTGATCGTCGCGATCCTCGCGACCGGCTGCGGAGGCAAGAGCTCCGAGGACGCACCGCGCAAGCGGCCCGCGCCGGTGGCGGACCCGCGCGAGCCGGTCGCCCCGGAGGAGCCCCACTCGCGCCTCGAGCGCGAGCTTCAGGGACCCGGCGTCGAGGCGCCACCCACCTTCCCGGCGGGCACGCGCTCGCTCGAGCTGATCCGCACCGTCGGGGTGCGGCTCGAGCCGGGTGACGCGGCCAAGCGGATCGGGACGATCGCGATCGACACCCGGGTCGGCTGGCAGCGCACCGCGCCGGGCAAGGGCTGCCAGAAGCCCTGGGTCGAGATCCAGCCGCGGGGCTGGGTGTGCTCGGACTACCTGAAGCCGAGCACCAAGCCACCCCTCGGCCGCGAGGTCCCGATGCTCGACCGGGGCGAGCTCGTGCCGGGCATCTACGGCAAGGTCACCACGCCGAGCTCGGTGACCTACGTCCCCGAGAAGCAGCCGCCGCCGCCCAAGCCGGACCCCAAGCAGAAGGTCGCCAGGCCGAAGTCGACCGGGACTGCGGGGCGGCCCGGGCCGGTGACGTCTCCGCGCGAGGTGCAGCCCGCCGCGAAGCCGGCCGCGCCGAAGCTCGTCGAGGGCCGGCCGCTCGTGGGCTCGGTCAACGTTCGCCAGTGGGAAGAGCTGACGGTCGGCGGCCGGATGTACTGGCGGATCAGTCAGAAGGATCCCGAGTACGTGCTGCGGCAGGCGATCACGCCGCACCGCCCGTCGCTGTACGGCGGTACCCGACTCGGCGATGACACCGGCTGGAGCGTACCGATCGCCTTCGTGTGGCCGCGCGTCGCCGGCTGGAAGCAGGCGAACACGATGCCGAAGCCGACCGGCGGTGGCATGGCGCGCCAGCTCCCGGCACGCACGCCGATCCAGCTCCTCGAGTCGGTGACCGACCCTGCGGGCAAGGTCAAGGCGTACCGGATCGGCGAGGGCGAGTGGATCTGGGCGGCCGACGTCCGCGTCTACACCCCCCTGCCACCGCCGAAGCACGTCGCGCGGAGCGAGCGCTGGATCGACATCGATCTCGACAACCAGATCCTCGTCGCCTACGAGGGCGAGCTGGCGGTCTACGCGACGCTCGTGTCGTCGGGCAGCAAGGAGTATCCGACCGAGACCGGCGTCTACCGGATGTGGCTCAAGGAGTCCGAGGCCGACATGAAGGGGCTCAACGGCGAGGATCCGTACTCGGTCGCGACCGTGCCGTGGACGCAGTTCTACAGCCCCGAGAAGGGCCTCGCGCTGCACACCGCGTACTGGCACGACCAGTTCGGGGTGCGCCGGAGTCGCGGCTGCCTCAACATGGCGCCGCGCGACGCGCGCTGGCTGTACTTCTGGAGCGACCCGCAGGTGCCGCCGGGCTGGACGATGGCCGCCGGTGTTGTCGAGGCGCCCGGCTCGATCGTCCGCGTGCGCTCGAAGGAGGACCCCGATCCCCCGGTGCGGGGGTACGCGAAGACGGTGCTCGAGGCGCGGCAGCACAACCGGGCGGTGGAGTGATGGCGGATCCCGAGACGTTCAGCCCGGCGCAGCAGCAGATGGCGCTCGAGCTCCTCTCCACCCGCACCACCGAGCTGCTGCCGATGATCGACAGCTGGTGCGAGACCAACCCGAACTGCGTCGAGGCGCTCGCCGTCGAAGAGGCCGATCCGGAGGACTCGAACGAGCTCGAGCGCAGCGCCGGCGACAGCCGCCCGTTCTTCTTCCTCGACGAGGCGCCGATGCCGCCGCTCGGCGCCGACGTGTGGATCTTCGGCGACCCGCCGCAGGTGCGCGCCAACGGGCGTGCGTTCCCGCGGCTCAAGGTGGTCACGTCCGATGCCGATGCCGCCCACGCGGCGCGCTGGCTCGTGCGCGTCCTCCGCCGCCGGGCGCGCGCCTACGAGGCGGTCGTGCGAGCCG
>JALZOI010000111.1 GCA_030857245.1 Myxococcota bacterium | reverse complement strand
CGGCGGCCGTGCTCGCGCTCGCGGACGCGCTCGAGGAGGCGACGCTGGCGGCGCTCGTCGCGACCTGGCGCAGCGGCGCCATGAAGGTCGACGTCGACGAGACCACGCTGGCCGCGGCGCTCGCCCGCGCCGCGAACTAGCGGTGCCCGGCCGTCGCTACGGATGCCCGAAGTGGATGAACCGCTGGCTCCCGGCGACGATCTCGATCGGACCGGCGGGCACCATGACGACGGCGCGGTCGAACCGCATGATCCACGACGGGTGCGACTCCAGGCTCGACGCCGCGCGCGGCAGGCGCGTGATGAGCGAGCCCGGGATCACGAGCTCGCCGTCATCCGCGGTCTCGCACAGCAGCAGCGCCTCGTACGGCGCCCCGTGCCAGCCGACCACGAGCCCGACCTGGATGCGCGCGTCGCTCGCACCCGTCCACTGCACGGTCGCGTCGCGACCATCGACGAGCGTCAGGTTCTGGAACGGCGCCTCGAGGGGCGCGACCCCGGTGACGGTCGCCTCGAAGGCCGGCGTCACGCCGCCCGGGGCCGACACCCGGATCGTCGCGCCGGCCGCGAACAGATCGTCGCCGGGCTCGGGCTCGGGCACGTAGCCGAACGAGCCCGAGCGGAACACCAGCGGCGCGCGGAGCCCGGTGACCGTGATCGTGCCCGCGGCGGCGTTCGCCGGCCACGGCGTGCACGTGTTGGCGGCCGTGCATGCGCCGTTGCTGCACGCGGGCTGGCACGACGCCGCGCGTGGTCGCTCGTAGATCGCGCAGTCGCCCTCGCGCGCGGTGAGGCGCGCCGTCGGCAGCTCGGGACCGTCCTGGAGCTGCGCGAACACCGACGTGAAGCCGCCCTCGATGAGGCTCACGAAGCCGATGCGATCCGGCCGGTGATCGCCGGGCCCGGCGTCATCGAGCGGCGCCGCATCCGGCAGCGCCGCGGTCTCGCCACACGCCGCGGTCCCGAGCGCCGCGACCATCGCTACCGCCGGCCACGTGGTCGCGCGCATCACGGCACCTCCTCCATGCGGTAGTCGGTGACCGGCAACGCATCGAGCGGCTGCCGGTTCGGCCCGAGGGTCCACGCTGCCTCGAGGGTCGAGGTGTAGTCCTCCTCGTCGACCCACAGTCCGTACACCGGATGCCCGGCGTAGGTGAGGGGGGCGTCGAACAGCACCCAGTACTGGTTGTTCCAGTTGTGGTGCTCCCCGGCGTAGACCAGGCGGACGTAGTCATCCACCACCGCGGTCTGGCCGCCGAGCGTGACCTCGCCGCGGGTCACGAACAGCGGGCCGGAGCCGACGTCGGGCACCTGGTGGCGGAGCGCGATGGAGAAGCCATCACCCGCGGGCAACGTGCCGCGCACGCGGAATGCGTCGAGGTTCGTCGGGGCACAGGACGAGAACTTGATGAGGTCGTCGTAGTCGTCGGAGCCGTCGGGCGCGGCGAACGCCTGGACGCGCCCCTGGACATGCGGCTCGGCGAGCTGGAAGCCGCCGCCGGCCTCGGGGATCGCGACCGACCACTCGAGCTGGAGCGTCTGCGTGCCGGCGCGGAACGCCTGGCGGTAGCTGCGCGACGTGTAGCCGTTCGAGATGCGGATCTCGTAGCGCGCGCTGCCGGCGATCGGCGTGATCGCGACCCTGGACGGCCCGAGCTCGCCGGTGCCCATCAGCGCGGGCACGGCGTGCGTTCCGACGGTGCGCGGCAGCTCGTAGGTGCCAGGTATCGCGGCCAGCCGCGCCTTGCGCGCGTGCTCCACCGCGAGCGTGCGGCCCTCCAGGAACTGGCCGCACAGCGAGACGGGTGCCGGGATCTGGATGCAGTCCTTCGCGGGGTCGGCGCACGCGACGACGTGGCACGCGCGGGGCAGGTGCGGGGTCACGCGGGTGAACGCGTCGGTGTCGTCGATCGCTTCGTTCGTGGTCGGCGCATAGACCAGCGGCAGCCCGAACCGCGTCTCGAGCAGCGCCTCGATCCGCAGGACCTCGTCCTCGGTGAGCCGCTCGTCCGCGGCCGTCGGATCGACGATCACGTCGAAGCCGTAGCCGGTGACGGCGCCCGTCGCATCGTGCAGCCGGAACACCGCCCCCGCCCAGTACTGCCGCGTCGCCCGGCGCTGCACGAGCGCCTGGTACATCTGCTGCGGCAGGCCACCGAAGTACTCGGTCAGGACCTGCGTCATGAACTCGAGGTGCAGGCGGTGCGTCTTGACGTCGTGGAACACGACCTCCTGGAGCGCGGCCGCCGTGGTCGCCGGCGCGAGATACTTGGTCTGTTCGCCGAAGTCGCAGCGCGCGCCGGTGTGTGGGGCGCTGACCGCCGCCCAGTCTTGCGCCGAGGCGATCGACGTACGACACGGCCGGTCGGCGCAGAGGCCGGTCCCGCCGGGATCGCCGCCGTCGCTGTCACAGCCAGCGAGCACGCCGACCCCGAGCAGGAGAGGCACGAGAGGAACGAGACGCCCGAGTTGCTTCATGGGGGAGCTCACAGATCGAGGTGAAACGAGATGCCGAGGATGTGGACGACCGGCGCGCCGCGGTCGTGGTGGGCCAGCTCGAGGCGGTAGAACCCGGCCGTCTCGCTGGCTGGCCGCCCCTTGCAGCGGTGCGCCGCACCGACGGTGAGCCAGGTCTTGTCGGCGACGAGCTCGCCGCGATCGACGTCGTGGTGGAGCTCCGCGGAGGCAGCCCCCGTCCAGCGCTTGCTACCGCGGTACGAGGCCTCGAGCCGGTTGCGCACGCCGTGCCGTCGCTGGTCCCTGGACGCCGGGCGCACCTGCTCCTGGAGCTGCAGGCGGTGATCGAGGCGAAAGCGCTCGAGCTCGAGGCGGGTGCGCACCGCGACGTGGAACCGATGCCGGATCACGAGCTCGCCATCACCGTCGCGCTCGTACTCGAGGCGATAGCCCGCGCTCGCGCGCACGATGCTCGCGTGGACGTGGACCGCGGCCTCGGGCATCACCGCGGAGATCCGCGAGATGTCCTCGTCGAACCGCAGGTGCTGATCGAGCGTGATGTCGAGGCGCGCCGCGAGCGCACGCTTGACGCCGAGCTCGGTCCACAGCTCCATGCGATCGGCCGCCGCGGGGGTCGCGCGCGCCGCCGCGACGCCGCCGACCACGCTGATCACGAGCGCGAGCCGCCGCATGTCATGCCGGCCCGCGATAGAAGATCGTGAGCTCGGCGGCGTCCCGCAGCAGATCGATCTTGTGGATCTCCACGCGCACGACCTCGTAGCCGGTGCGCGCCGCCAGATCGGCGAGCAGCGCCGGGCGACGATCGGGGCGGAGGAGGGCGAGGTTGTCGTAGAGCATGGGCGTCGAGCCCTGGCGGCGACCGGCCGCGGGCAGCTCGACGGCCGCGGTGATCCCGACGATCACCGCGTTGACCGTCACCAGCTCGACGAGGCTGACCCGCTTGTTGGCGACGGCGTTGAGGATCCCGATCCCGATCACGATGAACAGGTACGTGAGGTCGCGCATCCGGATCTCCTCGGTCCGGTAGCGCAGGATCCCGAACACCGCGAACAGCCCGAGCGCGAAGCCGAGCTCCATCGGCACCTTGCTGAGCAGCACGCAGAGCGAGAACGTGATCACGTTGAACACGTAGTAGGTGAAGACGAACTCGCGGTTGCGGTAGAGCCGGAAGTAGATGGCGGCGACGACGATCGACGTGAACATCAGGTTCATGCCGAGCCGGGTCACGAGCTTGGCGAAGTCGGCGGCGTCGAACAGCAGGTCGGTCCCGAAGAGCTCCGTCATCGCTGGCTCCGGCATTCGCCGTCGCCGCCGTCGTCGCCGTCGCACGTCGCAGACTCGGCGGCTCCGGCGGCGTGGATCAAGCGGAGGGCGGGCCGCAGCCGATGGTTGGGCTCCGCGGGGTGGGTGATCGCGATCGCCGTGACGTACTTGCTCGTCCCGGCCGCTCGCAGGCCGGCGCGCGCGAGCGTCCGCATCGCCGCGGTGCGCACGCAGAACGGGGCTTGCTTGACCTCGATGACGGCAAGGTCACCGAGCGGGTGGCGCACGCCGGCGGCGTCGATCACCGCGAGGTCGAGATCGATGGTGACGCGCTCCGCGGCGTGGAGACTGACGAGCCCGATCCGCCGGAACTCGATGCGCGCCGTGGGACGCAGCGCGCCCGCGACGTCGCCCGCGTGCTCGCGCACGAAGGCGCGCTCGCACTCACCGAGGCTGGCGGCGCCCCACGACACGGCGAGCCGCTGCTTGTCGGTGAGCGACGCGCTCTGGCGGGTCTTGACCTCGAGGTACGCGAGCTCGCGGTCCGGATACTCGCGGATCCGGATCTTGTGCCGCACGCGCCGCCCGCGCCGGTGATCGTGGAAGCACTGCAGCTCGGGCGTATCGAAGTAGAGGCTGCGGTACGTCGCGACGCAGCCCGACGGCACGCGGATCACCGCGTAGTCGTCGACGAGCTCCGCGACGAGCGCGGCGGCGCGCGAGGCGGCCACCACGAACTTGGTATCGGTGCGGCGCAGCAGCTCGCGGCGATCGAGGAGCTGCGGCGACGCCTCGGCGAAGCCGGCGAGGATCGCGGTGAGCGGACGCGCGCCGGGTTCGAGCCACGCATACGTGCGGGTCGCGCTCACGGCACGCGCTCCAGCAGCTCTTCGACCTGGTTCGTCGCGGCCTCCTTGACCTTGCCGACGCCGCGGGCGAACCAGTACGTCTTCACCGACCCGCTGCCGCCGTCGCTCGTGCTGGTCCGGCGGACTCGCAGCGTGCAGAACGCGCCGGCCGGGACGACGACGACCTCGTCGACCGCCTCGACGAGCCAGGTCTCCGTCTTCGGCGTGCCGGTCGTGCCCGCGGCATCGGTGACCGTCTCCGTGTAGCTCTCGGTCCAGGTGGCACCGACGACGGTGTGGGCGCCGGTCTCGTCGATCCGGGTCCGGTGCGGCGCGTAGATCTCGTCGGTGTGCCGATCCCCCGCCATGTCGAGCTCGCGGTGCCGGACGATCGCGTCGCCGCGGTCCTCCTGCCAGCTCACCACCTCACCGCCGCTGCGCGTCGTCATCAGCCGGTGCGCACGCACGCCGGCCTTCGCGCCGCCGACGTCCTCGATCGCGCCGACCACCTGGGCCTTGGTCGTCGTGCGGCCGCCGTCGACGACGCGGTAGGTCCACCGCGTGCCGGGCTGCAGCTCGAAGTAGCGCCCCGTCGTCGGGCACTCGAGCACCGGCGCGTCGGGGGCGACGGCGGACTCGCCGCATGCGGCCCATGCGGCGATGACGAGCATGATCAAGACCCGGGGCATCGCTACGGCCGATCGTGCTCGAGCCCGAACTGCAGCTCGCTCGCGACGACGAGCTCGACCGCGTGCTCGCCGACCGCCTGGGTGGCGCGGTGGTAGCGGCGGAGCAGCGACGGCGGGCAATCGGTGCCGGCGCAGATGCTGGAGGCGAACGTCTCGGGGAAGGCGTCGAGCATCGCGGCCGGGATCGCGAGCTCGCCCGCGCTGTCGGCCACGTCGCACTCGAGGATCGCGAGGAAGGGAAACCCGTGGCCCTGGTTGTTCGCGTTCAACGTCAGCCGGATGCGGCTGTCGTCGGCGGCGGGCGTCCAGCGAATCACGAAGTCGGTGCCGGCCGGATACGGGATCGTGACCTTGCCGTCAGCGATCGCGGCGACGAGCGGCGGCACGCCGGTGGTCGTCAGCGTCATCGCGGGCAGCGCCCCACCCGTCAGCCGCGCGGTCACCGTGGCGGTGTCGGCGAACAGGTTCGCCGGCAGGCTGTCGGGCGGGTAGTACCAGCCGTCGACGGGCGCGATGGTCACGCCGGTGGTGAGCCCCTGGACGGTCAGCGTGCCGGCCGAGACGTAGCTCGCCCAGCGCTGGCACTCGCCGTCGTTGCACAGGCCGCTCGCGCACGCGGGCGAGCACGAGCTCGGGGTGTGGACGCGCAACGCGCACGCGCCGGCGCGCATCGTCTCGCGGTGCCAGCGCGGCGGTGGCCCGTCGAGGAAGGAGCCGATCACGCGACCGGTGGGGGTCTCGATGCCGTCGTAGACCGCGCGGGTCTCGAGGATCTCGATCCGGCCGATCGTCGGCAGGTCATCGCCGGGGACAGGATCCCCGGCATCGGGGCGGAGCTCGGCACGGTCGCCACACGCGGCGAGTACGAGCATGAACAGGACGGGGCGCATGACAGGTCTCCTCACTGGCCGCGGCCGGGATACGGCCGGGCTTGCTTGATCCACACGCGGCGCACGCCCTGCCCGTCGGTGACGAGCTTCCACTCGACATCCACCGGCATGCGGTCGTAGCCAGCGGGCGGCTCGTAGGTGCTCGCGAAGTGACCACGGATCACCTGGAGCGCGTGGCCGAGCTCGAACAGCTCGCTGCGGGACAGCACGGTCGCGCCCTCGGTGAGGTTCGACCGCGAGTAGTAGGTCGCGGTCTGGCCCGCGTGGAAGTAGTAGTACATCAGCGAGTCGGCGGTGACCCCGGGGTCAGGCTGCACCACGCTGGCCTCGCCGACCTGCGCGTTGATGAAGAACGCGTCCTCGCCGCCCGCGCCGACGTCGTAGATGTTGGCCGTGATCGCGACGCCGTTGGCATCCTCGTCGGAGAACGACGGGTTGACGAGCACCGCCATCGCGACCTCGGTGTGCGCGATGCCGGCGTAGTCGCGCTCCTCGAAGGCGCGCACGTTCCACACGCTCGCCCACACGGTCTTGAGCGCGACGTCGACCGGGCGGCTCGGATCGCCGACCTGGCCGGACTTCGAGTCGTAGAGGCCGGCACCGCTGTGGCGCTCGAGATCCTCGGCGGTGGTCGACGAGCGGAACTTCATGCGCGTGGCCGGGAAGTGCTGCGTCACGTATGCCTCGATCGTGGCGAGCGCCGCCGGATCGACGGGCGCGGCGATCATGTCGGCGCGCAGCTGATCGAGCAGCGTGCGGCGAGCGAGCCCGTCGCTGCGGAACACCGGGTCGGCGAGCATCGCCGCGATCCGGACGTCGAAGCCGTTGCCGATCAGGAACTGGCGATAGAAGGCCACCGGGATCGCCAGGGCATCACGGACGCGCACGGGCGGCCCGATGTTGCGGAGCCCGCCGTAGTGCGCGGCCTTGCCACCGACGGCAGCGATGTCAGCGACGCTGACCGCATCGATGTCGAGGATGGTCGTGACCGAGTAGTCGGGCGCGGGGATCATCGCGGGCGGCGGGCGATGCGCCTGCCACCAGGTCTCGGCCTCGTCGGCGGTGACCTCGACGACCTCCCAGTCGAACGGGCGCACGGTGAGCCGGACCCAGCGCCCCTCGAGTGGCGCGAACTGCGCGGCCGCCCCGACGACGGCGAGGTTCGGCGTGCCGCGCTGCTGCGAGAGCACGTTGACGTGCGAGAGCGGGGTCTGGAACTCCTCGGTGACGACCGCGGCGACCACCGAGATGTCATTCGGCACGCGATCGAGCACCGCGATCTCGCGCGGGCTGACGTACGTGGTCGCGAGCTGCTCGGCGGTGAGCACGCGGACGCGCGCGTAGGTCTCGCCGAGGTTGAGCGGCTGGTACCGGATGCCGGCCCACAGCTGCTCGGTGGTGATCACCCGGATGTCGGCGGGCAGCGTGGCGGCGATCGCGACGTGCTCCTCGGACGTCGGGTGGAACGCGAGGTCCTTGCCGAAGTACGTGGCGCCCGCGATCGCGCGATAGGCCGTGGTGATCATCTCGGCGCTCGCGGTGTCGTACGGCGAGAGCTCGTACGCGAACACGTCCGGCTCCTCGTAGTAGGTGACCGCGCCGAGCAGGAACCGTCGCCCCGGCGAGTAGTAGTGCTCCGCGAACGACGCCCCCGCCGGCCAGCCGAGCTGCGCGATCGCGAACCGGCCGTGCAGCGGGTAGGTCGTCGTGTCCTGGAAGGTGAGCGAGTCGCGATTCGCGCGATCGATGATGGTCTTGACGGTGATGGCGCCGGGCAGCGCCGCATCTCGCGGGCGTGCGGCCTGCGCGCGGAGCTCGGCCTCGCAGCGCAGGGTGGCGCGCGAGGGCAGGGGGGCGGTCTCGCAGATCGGCTCGTCGCCGCAGCCGAGGAGTGCGAGCGCGATCACGATGGGGAACGTCCGGAGCACGGAGCCGCATCGAGCAAGGGGTGCGCCAGTCGACTACATCCAGCGATTCCGCCGGCTTGGTGGTGCGCGCCCCGTCGTCATGCTCAGGAATTCGAGACCTCGCGGGCGCGGCGCCGAGGAAGTTCGTCGATCGACGTCGGACCACGCCCGTGGCTCGGCACCCCGCTGGCGCGGGCGGCGAGGTCAGAAGCCGCAGAACAGCTTCGGGTACGGCGCGGCGTCGGTGAAGCAGGTCGCCGCGGGTCCGCTCGTCAGCGCCGGCGAGCACTGCGCGACCGCCTCGTCATACGCGCCGCACACCGTCGCGTACGCGGCGGTCCGGCAGGCGTCACGATCGCCGGTGCAGGTGCTGCACGCGGCCTCGCCGCACGCGTAGCGGTGCTGGATCGCTTGCGCGCACCCGAGCGAGGCGGGCGCGAGCAGCGCGATGCAGCCCGGCAGGTTGAACATCGCGCGCTGCGGGTACGTGACGATCGCGCCATAGCCCGGCGACGTCGACGGCGTGACCAGGCAGGCCACGCACGTCGGGTTCGAGGTCCGGAACTGCTGGCACGTGGCGGCCGTCGCGGTGGTCGCCAGGCACGCGGCATCGAAGCCGGCGAGCTGCGAGCTGGTGCACGCGCGCAAGGCGCGGCCGTTCGGGGGATGCCAGGCGGCGACGTAGGTCGGCTGCGGCGTGCAGGCGCCATCGCCATCGCCATCGCCGTCGCCGTCGCCGTCGCCGTCACCGTCGCCGTCGCCGTCGCCGCCGCCGTCGCTACAGCCTCCGACGCTCGCGACCGAGGTCCCGGCCGGCACGCTCGCACCAGCGCTGAACGGCTGCGTGCCGAGGTCGAGCTCCGCCGTGATCGCGGGGATGTCGAACGAGAGGCCCGGGATGTTGAACGTCTTGTCCCCGACGACCGGCACCTTGATGACGATCTGCGACGTGATGACGACGCGCCCGCTGGTCCGCGTCGCGGCGCGGTACTGCACGGTGCCGCCCTCGATGCCGGCACACCGGCCGGTGAGCGTCGAGCGCAGCACGCTGCCGGTCGCGATCGTGAGCTGGAGCGTGCCGGGGATGCCGCCGGGGAGCGGGATCGGCGGCAGCTTGGTCTCGGGGATCGCGGCCTCGAGATCGGCCGCGCCGTCGAGCAGGAACGGATCGAACGTCGTCTCGGCTCCGAACGCGAGGTCGAGATCCTCGAGGCCGGGGACCGGCCCGTCGTACGTGAAGCTGGCCACCGCGACATGGAGGCGCGCGGTCGCGGCGAGGCGCGCGGCGAGCGTGAACACCCCGGAGCCCGGGATGCCGGCGACCACGAGCGAGGCGCCGGTGCCGCCGGCGGCGGCGCGAGCGTCGGCCGACAGCGTGCCGCCGGCGGTGAAGGTCAGGCCGAGCTGCACGGGCGCCCCGGGTGGCTGCATGCCGGTGTCCTTCGAGAACCCGGGGAGCACGGCCTGCTCGCCGTGGAACACGAGCTCCGACGACGTGGTGGAGCTGCAGGCGGCCAGGAGGCCCGCGAGCAAGCAAGGGACCGAGGAAGGCGAGGTGAGGCGACGCTTCATGCAGCGAGGTGGAGATCGGGCGGCGGATGTCGCGCCGAAATCGACCATCGTCGTGGATCTCGTGAATTGCTCGAGGTCGCGTCAGCTGCGAGGAAGCTCCACGCCCGGCAACCCCCGCACCTCGGCGGCGAGCTCCAGCGACACCAGCGCCCGCAGGATCGTGCTGCGGCTCGCGCCCCGCAGCCGTGGTGGCAAGGCCTGCGCGGCGAGGAAGGCCTGGGCCTCGGTCGCCGGAAAGCATGGATCGGCGAGCCGGATCGCGATCCACACGAAGTCATCGGCGGCGTGGCCGCGCTCGCGCCGCGTGGTGACGTGCATGCCGACCTCGCGCAGGAAGCGGAGCTGCGCCTCCGATGCAGGCCCGCGGGCATCGACGAGCAACGCGAACAGCGCCTGCACGAGATCGCTGAGCTCGGCACCGGGGATCGCGAGCGCCGCCTCGACGAGCTGCTCGAGCTGCGGGCTCGACCAGCGGGGCGACGTCGTGTGCGCCGCGATCGCGAGCAGCATGAGCCGACAGGTCTGGACGCGCCGCCGGCGCAGGATCGGCTCGCGCTCGCCGGCACCCGCGAACACCGTGCAGCGCAGGAACAGGAGGCACGGCTCGAGGCCGCGCAGCCGGTGATCGACGCGCAGCGCCTCGCAGGTCTCGAACGCCAGCGTGCCGGTCGCGCGGAGCTCGTGCTCGAGCTGGGCGAGGAGCCCGTCGACATCGGTCGTGGCGAGCTCAGAAAACATAGCCGAGCCCGACACCGAAGCCTCCCGAGATCCGCGTGAAGGACCGAGCGTCGCCACCGGCAGGCGTGAACGTGCCGGCGGTCAGGTGGAGCTGTGGGCCGGCGTGCAGCAGGAAGCGCCGGCTCGTGAAGTACGCGATCGGCAGCGCCAGCCGCGCGATGCCGGCGAGCTGCGTCGCCTCCTCGACGGTCGTCATGCCGACGGGGAGCTCGCGGTTGCCGATCAGCGCGCCGACCGCGAGCGTCGGCCGGAGGAACGCGCCGAGGCCGAGCCGCAGGTGCAGCGTCCCGATCGCCGCGGCGCCGTACGTGATCGCCGTGTTGCCACCTCCGGACGAGTCGTAGTTGACGATCGCGGCGACGCCAGCCGACACGTTGTCGCGCAGGAACCGGTGGATCGAGACCGTGGCGTCGGTCGAGATCCGCGTGCTCGACATCTCGCCCTGGCGATCGACGCTCATGACGCCGAGGGCGCCGAGGTCGAACTCCCAGACGCCCTTGCCCACCCTGGTGACGCGGCCTGGATCGTTGGGGTCGGCGCCGATCGCGTCGGCGGTGGCGACGCGCGGGAGCAGGGCGGCGGCGAGGGCGAGCAAGGCGCTGCGAGGTCTCATGCTCCGAGGTGGAGCGGACCCGCTCGATGTCGCACCGAAATCGTCACTTTCCCGCGACGGCCTCGATCGCGCGGCGGCCACCATGCTAGCAAGGTCCTCGTGGCGAACGCGCGAGCCACGTGCCTGCTCGACTTCCTCGACTCGCCCCGCCGGGACGAGGTCGCCGCGATCAGCGATCTCGAGGCCCTCCTCGAGCAGCACCTCACCGATGGTGCCGCGGCCTGGCCCACCATCGCGCTCGATGCGACCGGCTACCTCGGCCACCTTGCCGACAAGCTGCGCACGCGCGCCGACGAGCCGGCCGATCGCGTGATCCGGACCATGCCGGCGGCCGATCTCTACCTCGCCGCGGCGTGCACCGCCGGCGACACCGCCGCGATCACGGCGTTCCACGACTCGATCCTCACCGTGGTCCGCCCGGCGCTCGCGAAGCTGGCGATCTCCGACGCCACGATCGACGAGACCGAGCAGCGCGTGCTGATCATGGCGCTGGTCGGCGATCCGGATCGACCGGCGATCGTCGGCTACAGCGGCCGAGGTCGGCTGCGGAGCTGGCTGCGCAGCATCGCCATCCGCACCGGCCGGCGGCTGAGTGGTACCGGCGACCTCGCCGATGATCCCGACGAGCTCGATCACCTCGCCGCGAACGTCCACGATCCCGAGCTCGCGATGCTCCGCGCGCGGTACCGCGACGAGGTGCGCCAGGCCCTCGCGGCGGCGCTCGCGAGCCTCTCGGAGCGCCAGCGCACCGTGCTCCGCCAGTACTACCTCGATGGCCTCACGATCGATCAGCTCGCGACGCTGTACCGGGTCGACCGTGCGACCTCGGCGCGCTGGGTGGTCGCCGGCCGCGCCGCGGTGCTCGCCGAGACCCGCGCGTCGCTCGTGACCACGCTCGGTGCGAGCACGACCGAGATCGAGAGCATCCTGCGGCTCGTGCGCAGCCAGCTCGATCTCAGCATCTGAGCGCACGTCGGCACGGCTCTCGGCCCGGCGGCGCCGGCGGCTGAAGCGGATTTCTGAAGATCGCCACACCCATCGCGGCGGCGCGCGGACAAGTCCGGACATGACCCCGTCCGCCTCCCCGTCCGCCTCCCCCTCCGCCTCGGCGCGCGCTCGCGTCGCGTTCGTCCTCGCCACCGTCAGCACGCTCGCCGGCCCCGGCTGCGGCAAGTCGATGATCGGCGAGACCCAGCTGATCCACGCGCCGGCGCGCAGCGCCGACTGTCAGCTCGAGCTCGTGCAGGCCGACATCACCGCGTACAGCTTCAACCAGACCTGGGAGGTCCTCGGCTACGTGACGCTGTCCGATCGCGAGGCGCAGGATCCCGCCGCCCCGGAGAACCGCGCGCTGGTGCGACCGCGCGCGTGCCGGATGGGCGGGACCTCGATCGCGGTGACCTCGAACACGACGACCCGCGACGCGCTCGGCCGCACCGGCAGCGGCGTCAGCTACATGGTGCTGCGCGCGAAGACCGCCGCGGTGGCTCCGAGCGCTTTCTGATCGTTCCCTCGAACCGCACCATCCATGATAGGTCCACCCAGATCGCCGCGCCTCGGAGAAGTCTCGCCATGAACCCAGCCGCCTCGCTTCGCTCGCTCGCGCTCCTCCTCGTCATCACCGCGGTCCCGGCGTGCGCCGACGTCGGCCGCAAGGACAACTACTACTCCGTGGATCCGAACGGCGCGCGCTCGCAGAAGTACTCGCGCATCAATCAGTACACGGGCTACGGCGAGGGCGCCCTCGGTGCGCAGGCGACGATCGCCGCCGCCTACGAGCAGGCGCAGCACGCGCCGCCGCCGACCGTCGAGCTGCAGGTCTACAACGCGGCGCTGCCGCCGGGGGTCAGCCTCGAACATGGCGCCGTCAAGATCGCCGAGGGCGCGCCGTACGAGGCGATCGGTCGCTACGAGGTCGGCTACTGGCTCGGGTCGGCCCCGCAGGAGACCGAGGTCACCGACGATCTCAAGCGGCTCGCCGCGGTCACCGGCGCGAATGTCGTGATCGTCGAGGTCACGCGCGTCAGCCACGCCGATACCCGCGTCAACTATCTCTCGGGGATCCTGTTGCGCAAGCGCGCGGTCGCGGGTGACGGCGCGCCGGCGCAGGCGACCGCCGGCGCGTCGCAGTCCGCGACGCCGGGCGCCCGGGTGCGCGCGCAGGCACGGCTCGTGTACGCCGCGAAGCCGAAGGGCTGCCTGACGACGACGGAGTTCGCCGACGAGGTCTCGGCCCGGCTCGGGTACTCGCCGTGGATCGACGCCGCGCCGACCGCGCTGCACACCGAGATCGTGCAGCGCGGCACGGCGTACCGCGCGACGGTGCGGCTCACCGACGGCACGCAGAAGGAGCTCACCGGCGAGACCTGCCGCACCCTCACCGACGCCGTGATCAGCGTCGTCGTCGTCGGGCTCGACGCACCGCCCCGGCGCTTCGATTAGCTCGTGTTCGCCGCGGCCAACGTCGAGAAGGTGATCCGCCATCTGGTTCGGTTCGGCTCCACGCCGGCCGAAGCCGAGGATCTCGCGCAGGAGGCGCTGTTGATCGCGTGGCGCAAGCAGGCGGACCTCGAGCAGGACCGGCCGCTCGATGCATGGCTGTTCGGGATCGCGCGCAACGTCTATCGCAACCATGCGCGCAGCGTGCGCCGTCATCCGATCGCGAGTGCGGACGCGGATGACCGCGCGGGCGAGGGCGTGGCGCCGGCGCGGTCCCTCGCCGACGTGCTCGCCGTCCGAGCCGCGCTGCAGGCGCTGCCCGAGAACCAGCAGGACATCGTGATCCTGCACGAGCTCGAGGAGTACACGCTCAAGGAGACGGCCGAGCTCCTCGCGATCCCGTTCGAGACCGCCAAGGATCGGCTGCGTCGCGCTCGCGAGGCGCTGCGCCACACGATGGCCGACGATCTCGCGACCCGCAGCGAGGCCGAGCGCAGGGATGCACGCCGGATCGCGAAGCTCGCGGTCGCGAGCGTGCTGGCGGGCTTCGTCGGGGTGCTCGCGAGCAGTGGCAGCGCCGCGGCGGCGGCGGGCGTTGGCGTGGGCAGCGTCGGCGCGGCCGCGCCGGTCGCTGC
>JALZOI010000110.1 GCA_030857245.1 Myxococcota bacterium | reverse complement strand
CCCCCCGGTGCCGGGCTCTACCTGTCCGCCGTGGTGCGGCCCCCGCTCCCGCTCGCGATGGTGCCGGCGATGACGCTCGCGATCGGGGTCGGCCTGTGCGACGCGATCCGCACGTTCGGCGCGCATGCCGTGCTGAAGTGGCCGAACGATGCGCTGGTCGATGGCCGCAAGCTCGCGGGCGTGCTGGTCGAGGCCCACAGCCAGGGCAGCCGGCTCGACGCGGTGATCGTCGGCATCGGCGTCAACCTCACGACGGCCGTGCTCGCGGCCGGGCAGGGGAGTGCGCACGACGCGCTGCCCGACCACGCGATCACGCTCGAGGAGGCCGCCGGCCGCCCGGTCGATCGCGAGAGCTTCCTCGACGCCGTGCTCGTCAGCGTGGAGCGCTGGATCGATCGCTACGTCGCCATCGGCCTGCCGGTGGTGATCCCGGCGTGGCACGAGCGCATGGCGCCGCGGCTGGTCGCGCGCGCCTCCCTCGTCGACGAGGCTGGCACGCGGGCGCAGCTCGTCGGCGAGGTCGCTGGACTCGACGGGGACGGCGCGCTGCTGCTGCGCGACGGGACCGGTCAGCTCCACCGCGTGCGATCGGGCGACGTCGAAGTGCTGCGCGACCCGGTGGGTTCCGGGGCCGTCGCCGCGACGTGCTAGAGACTCACGTATGAGTCGCAAAGGGCTGCTCGCGGTCGGCGGGGTGGCGGTGATCGGCGCCCTCGTCGCGCTCTGGGTGCTGGTGCTCCGCGACCAGCCGGAGGATCACGCGGCCGGTGACATCGCGACGACCGCCCCGGGTGGTTCCGCGGTCCGCGATCCGGGCGTGACACCGGAGCGGGGTCCGAGCTTGCCGGTCGTGACGCAGGTCGATCGCAACACCAACAGCCCGTCCGCGTTACCGCCGGACGAGTACGTGATCGACGGCAAGCGCGTCCGCGATCATCGGAACCCCGAGGACCGCAAGCCGATCGACGTGCCGCCGAATGTGCACCCGCCGGACAGCCGCAAGGTCACCCCGGCGCTGACCGGCGCCTTCACCGACCAGGTGCTCGCGATCATGCGGGAGTGCGGCAAGGCGGTGCCTCGCGAGGCGCTCGGCACCAAGCCCCGCATGGAGGGCCAGATCGTGATCGCCATCAAGGACCACCAGGCGACGGTGACGAGCTCGACGATCCAGCTGCGCGACGTCACCGGCGCGGCGGTCGATCCGGTGCGGCAGTGCATCGAGCAGAAGTCCGTGGGACTCGGAGCCGCCGCCCCGGACGAGCGCGACCTCGAGAGCTACTCGATCAACCTGACGTTCGCGTTTCCGTAGGGCCATCATCATCGAACGGCCGCTGACGCGTCCGGGACTGCCGCGCCCCCGAGCTGCTCGGGGGCTTGGCTCCGGATCCGCGCCCCGTGGCGCCCTGTGGCGCACCGTCGCGGCCGGGCGCACGGCTGCCGCAGTCGCGTTGCAGCTGCGTCACCGTGACAGTGGGTGTCACGTAGCCACGTGCTACGACGGGTTTTTCGCGTAGTACAGGAGTGCACAGCGTTGATGACCCCCACCCGGCTATGTATAGTCGCGCGCCCTATGAGTCGGCCCACCGACTGCGCGACCCGCCACCGTGGCTCCATGACGATGCTCCTCATCGTCGTCTCGATCACCGCTGTCGGCTGCACCGAGCTCGATGGTCGCAACGCGAACCGCAAGGGGAACGTGATGTTCCGCGAGATGCAGTTCATCGATGCCGCCGGCGCCTACGAGCAGGCGCTGACGCAGGTGAAGGACCCGATCATCCACTACAACGCGGGCCTCGCGTACTCGAAGGTCGGCAAGGGCGCGGACAAGGTGATCCTCCTCGGGGAGCAGGGCGAGGACATCTGTAACCAGATCCCCGACGTCAAGGCCGTGCCCGCGCGCGTCTGCGTGAAGCCCGGCGATCGCCGGTACACCGAGTGTGACGAGAAGAGCGTCTGCGCATCGAGCTATCAGTGCAAGCAGACGACGATGTGCTCGCTCGAAGCGGGCGCGGTCGCCGAGAAGGCAACGAAGCACTTCCAGGAGTGGCTCACGGCCAACCCCAAGGACGACGAGACCCGCAAGCAGATGACCCAGGTCTGGATCGACTCGTCGCAGTTCGACCAGGCCATCACGTACTGGGAAGCCCAGCTCGGCACCAAGCCGAACGACGCCGAGGTCATGGGCAACCTCGCCGGCATCAACCTCAAGGCCGGCAACTGGCGGAGGTCGATCGAGTGGTACACGAAGGTCGCCGAGGTCGCGACCGACCCGGGGAACAAGGTCGGCGCCTACCAGTTCATCGGCAACGTGGCATGGTCCAAGCTCAACTCGAAGAGCCTGTCGCCTGCCGAGACCGTCGAGCTCGCCGACCTCGGCCTCGGGGCTCTCCAGAAGGCCGCCGCTCTCGCTCCCAAGAACCCGAAATTGTTCGGACTCCAGGCATCGATCTTGAACTTCCGGTCGCTCGCTCACGGCGCCTCGTGGGCGGCCGCGATCGATCGTGCGAGCGCTCAAGATCTCCAGAAGGCTTCGCGCGTTCTCTCTGATGAGGCGAAGCAGCTGCAGGGCGAGACTGCGCCCACCCCACCCCCCACCGGCACCGGCTCGGGCTCCGCGGCATCACCTCCGATGTCGGGTAGCGCGACCGTCAATGCTGGCGGCTGATCGCCTCGAAGGAGCAGCCGATGGCCACCGACGACGACGACAACACCACCCCGTTCATCCGTGAAGGCGAGCCCGCCTTCGGCAAGCCGTCGCGCCCCGCGATCGTGACGCCCACCGGCACCGCCGCGACCGGCACCGCCGCTGCCGCCGCCGCCGCCGGGTCCGCGAATGCGGGCATGTTCGGGAACTTCAAGGCGGCGAAGAACCAGAAGATGCCGCGCTGGGCCGTGCCGCTGCTCGGCGCCGCCGCGGTGTTCCACCTCGCCCTCTTCGTGGTGATGTGGGCGCAGTCGATCTGGCAGATCGAGCAGCTCGATCGGCCGAAGACCACGGTCGACCTCGCCGTCGCGCCGCCGCCGCCGCCGCCGCCGCCACCGCCGCCCGGTGGCGCGAAGCCGCAGACGCAGGTCATCACGCCGAAGAAGATCAAGGTCAAGGACATCGTCCAGCCGGTCAAGATCGAGAAGCAGCAGCAGGTCGTCGAGGAGTCCGGATCCTCGGGTGGTGTCGAGGGTGGTGAGGAGGGTGGCGTCGAGGGTGGTGTCGTCGGTGGTGACATCAACGGCGTCATGGGCGCGCCGCCACCGCCACCGCCGCCGCCGCCGCCGCCGGCGCCGCCGCAGAACGTCCCGCCGACCCTGCTCGAGGGCTCGCGGATCGCGGGCAACAAGATGATCGTCCCCGACGACGTCACGAAGACCGAGATCCAGCGCTCCGGCAAGGACAAGATCGTCGGCAGCTACAAGCTGTGCATCACCACCGGCGGCGATGTCAGCTCGATCAACCAGCTCAAGGGTACGAGCTTCGCGGCGTACGACAGCAAGATCCAGCGCGAGATGCGGAGCTGGAAGTACCGCCCGTACATGGTGAACGGCCGGGCCGTCCCGGTCTGCACCGCCGTCACGTTCATCTATTCACAGAAGTAGCCGGTCACAGAAGTAATGGGTCCGGACGTCTCGGACTTGCAGCAGCAGCGAAACCTCAGCTTTAGGAAAGTGCCATGGGAATCGACCTCGTAGAGATCTGGGGACACATGAGCATCGTGGTGAAGATCATCACCATCGGGCTGATCGGCATGTCGGTGTTCATGTTCTACATCATCGCCGAGCGTCTCCTGACGTTCCGCGCGGCGAGCGACCAGAGCATCCGCTACGTCCAGGCGCTGGGCGAGCACCTCCGGCAGCACAAGGTCAACGAGGCGCTGAGCTCCGCGCGCTCGATGCCGAAGAGCCCGGTCGCCAAGGTCATGGAGGCGGGCCTCGTCGCCCTCGTCCAGGGCCGCGAGGCGCAGAAGACCGACGGGCCCCACGACGTCGGCACCTTCGACCTCGTCGACTCCGTGAACCGCGCCCTCGAGCGCGTCAAGGAGCGCGAGACCTCGAACCTGCGCAAGGGCATGGCGTTCCTCGGGACGACCGCGACCACCACCCCGTTCATCGGGCTGCTCGGTACCGTCATCGGCATCCTTGGAACCTTCCAGCTGCTCCGCGGCGGCACGGTGTCGATCAACGAGATCGGCCCGAAGATCTCCGAGGCGCTCGTGGCGACCGCACTCGGCCTCGGTGTCGCGATCATCGCGGCCATGGCGTTCAACTTCTTCACGGCGCGCGTCGAGCAGTACGTGATCGACATGAACGACGTCTCGAGCGAGTTCATCGACTACGTGCTCCGTGAGGGTCGGGCGTAGTCATGTCGGGTAGTGCCGGACAACACCACCGCGTCCGGCGGTTGTCGGGTAAGGCCCCGAAGATCGATCACGTGCGGAACGACATCAACGTGACGCCGCTCGTCGACGTCATGCTGGTGCTGCTCATCATCTTCATGCTGATGACGCTCGTGATGGGGCGCGGCCACGACGTCGCGCTCCCCAGCGCGCAGAACTACTCCCAGGAGAAGGACAAGATGCAGCCGGTCGTCACCATCGAGGCTGACGGCACGCTCTGGATCGAGAAGAACAACCTCGGGCCGACCAGCGAGGCGACGCTCAAGGAGATGCAGCAGCAGGTCGAGGCCGCCTGGAAGGCGCCCAAGAACCCCGACGGCGTCGGCCGCATCTACCTCAAGGCCGATACCAAGGTCGAGTACGCGAAGGTCTATCCGGTCCTCGAGTACATGAACAAGACGATGCAGATGACGAACATCGACCTGGCGATCACCAAGGCGGAGGACAAGTAGCCATGGGGATGTCAACCGGCGGAGGCGGGAAGAACGCCGTCCAGGCCGAGATCAACGTCACGCCCCTGATCGACGTCCTCCTCGTGCTCCTCATCATCTTCCTCGTCGTCATGCCGATCATGATGAAGATGGAGACCCTGCAAGTTCCTCGCAAGATCGACGACCAGAACGAGATGCCCGACCCCAACGCCACGATGCTGGTGGTGAAGGTCAAGGTCGACGGTCAGATGGTGATCGACGACAACGGCAAGGAGACGACGATCATGCCGGCCGACCTGCTGCGGACCATCCGGCCGCGCATCGAGGGCATGAAGGCGGGCAGCGAGAAGGTCGTGTTCGTCGACTTCGAGGACCCGGTCCCGTGGGGCGAGGTGATCACCACCATGGACACGATCCGCGGCCTGGCGACCGACGAGAACCACGACGAGATCAAGGTCGCGCTCAAGATCAAGGAAGACAAGCCGATTCCCTAGAGCACGCGCTCCTCCCGGAGAGCGGAGGTGGATCGCACACGGCGCTGGGCAGCCCCCGGCGCCGGCTTGCGTTTCGGGCTGCGACAGCGCGCGAGGCATCGACCTCTCGTGCGAAGGTCGCGATCTGAAGCTGCGACACTGCCCGGCGACCGCCGCGGGCACGCTGTCACGGCACGTGATCGGCTCCGTCTTCAGGCGGCTGCACCGTCGATGATAGAGAACGTCTTGACAGGGTTCACTGACGATTAGTACAAGCGGTCGGATTTTGCCGAATCCGTTGCGGATGCAGCGGAGCGGACCCCGAGGAGAAAAAGAGAGTATGCAAAGGGTTTTGAGTCGCCTCAGCTATGTCGTGTTCGCGATGATCACGGCGATCTCCGTCGGGGGCTGCACGGATACAGAGAGCCGGACCAACCTCAACCCTGAGGGTCCTCCGATGATCCAGCAGGTCCGGATGTTCGAGAAGTACGTCGACGGCACGCCTCCGATCGAGCGGTCCCGGCGCGTGTTCGCGTTCGGCACGCACGAGCTCGCGGCGCCCGCCGAGGTGCACGAGGTGACCAGCGCGGCCGCGCTCAACGGCTCGTCGGGCAACCTCCTGCGCATCATCATCGACGAGCTGCTGGTCGGCAACAACCTCGAGGAGGTCGCGTGCCGCGGCACGGTCGACACCGACGCCCTCGACCGCGTCCCCCTGGGCGCCACCCCCGAGGACATCGCGCGCTGCGCCTCGGCCGATGACGTCCTGATCCGCACCTGCCCGGGCTCGAACCCGCTCTCCATGTGCATCTGCAAGAACGACGCGGGCTGCCTCGTGGGGTCCCGCCAGGTCGCCAAGGGCGAGCCGGTTGGCATCCTCGACATCGATCAGGACGGCGCCGCCGACGAGACCCGGATGATCAACGGCGCGGTTGCCATCAAGTGTGGCGCGACCCGTCAGATCGACGTCCCGCTGAACTTCGACCTCAGCTACTGGAACCCGTCGGGTGACCAGAACCGCCCCGCCATGGGCGGCTTCGATGCCCTCGGCCCCGCGATCGTGCTCGCGCCGGCCGGTGCGCTGCCCACGAACGTGGAGTGCGGGCTGGCGTTCTCGGAAGAGGTCGTCGACAAGCAGAACCAGCGCGTGTGCGCCCCCCCGGGTGGCGACACGAGCCTCGACTGCACGCCGGGCGACGTCAGCGCGTTCAAGTTCAAGGTCGAGCCGCTCCGTCTCGAGATGAACTCGTTCTCTTCGGGCGCGACCAATGTCGATCGCAACGGTCCGATCGAGCTCGAGGCCAACGTGCCGCTCGCGCTGACCTCGCTCACGGCCGCCACCATCACGCTGGTGCCCGCGCCCCCGGCGCCGGTCACCTACACGCTGGTCGGCACCGGGATGCGCACGCTCCGCATCAACGGCGTGCTCGCTCCGAACACCATGTACACCCTGACGATCACGACCGGCGTGACCGACACGTACGGCCAGGCCCTGCCGCAGCAGCTGGTCGTCACCTTCACCACCGGCGCCTGAGAGAACACCATGAAGGCAACGAACTCTCTGATTCACTCCCGGTGGCTGGTCGCGGCGACGCTCGGCACCTCGAGCCTCCTGCTCGGACACCTCGTCGACCCGACGGCCGCGCGCGCGCAGTCGAGCACGACGGGCGCTCTCCAGGGCGCGGTCTCCGACTCCAAGACCGGTGAGAAGCTCGCGGGCGTCACGATCACGGTGACCTCGGCGTCGCTCCAGGGCGCGCAGACGGCGATCACCGACGAGAAGGGCGCGTTCAAGATCTCGCCGCTGCCGCCCGGCGACTACCTCGTCACGTTCTACTACCTCGACATGACCGTCGAGCGCAGCGGCATCACCGTCGGCGTCAACAAGGTGACCCCCGTCTTCCAGAAGCTCGATCAGGGCGGCGCCGGCGGCGAGGTCGTGAAGATCACCGACAGCGCCCCGACGATCGACCCGACGTCGACGGCGCAGGGCATCACGATCGACAAGAACTACCTCAAGAACATCCCGACGCCCGGTCGGACGTTCGAGTCGGCGCTTGGCGCCGCGGCCGGTTCGCAGGGCGATGGTCTCGGCGTCTCGTTCTCGGGCTCGTCGTCGCTCGAGAACCAGTACTACGTCGACGGCGTGAACACGACGGGCCTGACGTTCGGCACGGTCGGCTCGCCGGTCATCAACGACTTCATCGAGGAGATCGAGGTCATCACCGGCGGCTACAACGCCGAGTTCGGTCGCGCGACCGGCGGCGTCGTCAACGTCGTCACCAAGTCGGGCTCGAACGAGTTCAAGGGCTCGATCTTCGGCTACTACCAGCCCGGTCAGCTGACGGCGAGCTCGGAGAGCACGCCGACCAACGCGACGTCGATCGATGCGACGGCCGACAACGGCTACGTCGTCGACTTCGGGTTCGAGATTGGCGGCCCGATCATCAAGGACAAGCTGTGGTTCTTCGTCGGCTTCGTGCCGCAGTTCCGCCGCACCAACATCACGCGCACCATCAAGCGGCAGACCGACTGCCGCAAGCTCCAGGAAGACGGCACGCTCTCGGGTTGCGACCCGCGCACCGTCGCGCAGGGCGGCTTCGCGGATAGCCAGCCGGACGTGGACCCGGCGACCGGCTTCTTCCTCACCGACGCGGCGTGCGGCGGTCCGAACCAGGCCGCGTGCGAGGTCCGCACGAGCAAGGTCAACGCCTACAACATCCTCAGCAAGATCAACTACGCGGCGAACCCCGAGAACCAGGGCCAGCTGGCGCTCCAGCTGCTGCCCGCGAGCGGCGAGAACCCCGGCATCTACGGTCCGGCGAGCTCGGGCTCGAAGGCCACGCAGCTGACGAGCGACATCTCGGCGAAGTGGACCTCGAAGTTCAACGACAACAAGACCGAGATCGAGGCCGTCGTCGGCTGGCACCGCGACGACATCGGTGACGACCCGTACGCGCCCGAGCTCGCGAACCAGCCGCTCCAGGTGCTCTCGCAGGGCAACCTCGGCGTGTGGGGCAAGGGTGGCGCGTGGGCGCCGGAGCGCGCGGACACCCAGGCCTACTGCCTCGACTCGATCAACGGCGGCATGTCGGATCCGTACCCCGGCATCACCAACTGCCCGATGGACGTCATCCCCTACGTCGTCGGCGGTCCCGGCCCGATCACCAACGACGTCGCGCAGCGCCGCTCGGCGAAGCTCGGCCTCACCCAGCGCATCAAGGCGGCGGGTAGCCACGAGTTCAAGGCCGGCATCGACGTCGAGAACAACCTCTCCAACAAGTCGCGGCTCTACTCGGGCGGCGCCTTCCTGCAGAACATCGTCGGCGCGAACGCCGTCATCGTGACCCGCTGGGTCCAGCTGCTCGGCCGCTCGGGCGAGGTCGACCCGCAGGGGCGCTTCGACAACAGCTGCCGGACGCCCGACCCCATGGGCGGCGGCACCACCGGTGGCGGCACGATCAACTACGTCTGTGACTACCTCTCCGGCGAGCTCGGAGCGCCCGGCACGCAGGTCGTCGGCAACACGCTCAACTGGTCGGCCTACCTGCGCGACTCCTGGCAGATCCAGCCGAACCTGACGCTCAACGCCGGCGTCCGCTACGAGGAGCAGCGGCTCCGCTACTCGAGCGAGCTCCAGAACGTGGTCGATCCGCTGACCGGCGTGCAGCTCGGCAAGAACGCGATGACGCTCACCGGCTTGATCTCGCCGCGCCTCGGCGTCCTCTACGACTGGACGAAGGAAGGCCGCTCGAAGGTCTACGGCCACTGGGGTCGGTTCTACGAGAACATCCCGATGAACATCAACGACCGCTCGTTCGGCGGCGAGACCAACTTCCAGCAGGTCTTCACCGGCGCGACCACGGCGTGCGATGCGCCGGCTGATCCGGACATCGGTGGCGCGAACGGCAACGCGTGCTTGACCCAGCAGAACGGCATGGATCGCGTTGCGGCCCAGGAGAACCTGTTCGGCGCGAGCGGCGTGCTCGTCGCCCCCGGCATCAAGTCGCAGTACATGGACGAGATCATCGCGGGCTTCGAGTACGAGCTCATCGACGACCTCAAGATCGGCGTCGCGTACCAGAACCGCAAGATGGGCCGCGTCATCGAGGACGTCTCGACCGACGGTGCCAACACGTACATCATCGCGAACCCCGGCGAGTGGTCGGCGTCCGAGGAGAAGAAGCTCCAGGAGCGCATCGACCGCACCGACGACATGGACGAGAAGAACCGGCTCCAGAACCAGCTCATCCTGTTCCAGGGCATCCGGATCTTCGACAAGCCGCGCCGCGACTACAACGCGCTGCAGTTCACCCTGACCCGCCGGTTCTCGAAGAAGCTCTACGTCCAGGGCTCGTACACGTACTCGAAGACCGAGGGTAACTACCCGGGCCTCATCTCGTACGACAACGGTCAGGTCGACCCGAACATCTCGTCGCAGTACGACCTCATCGAGCTGCTCGGCAACCGCATCGGCCCGCTGCCGCAGGATCGCCCGCACTACATCAAGCTCGACGGCTACTACACCTTCGACTTCAAGAAGAAGGGCGCGTTGACCGTCGGTACGCGAGTCCGCGCACTCTCGGGCATCCCGACGAACGCGCTCGCCGGTCACTACCTGTACGGCGCGAACGAGTCGTTCCTCCTGCCGCGTGGCCAGCTCGGCCGCACCGACTTCGAGCACGGTCTCGACCTCCACTTCGGCTACGGCTACGACATCGGTCGCGGCATGAACCTCGAGGTGTTCTTCGACATCTACAACATCTACAACCGCCAGGGCACGTTCGGCGTCGACGACAACTACGCGCCCCGCTTCACGCTCGACGGCGACGAGCAGAACGCGAACCCGGTGTCGGGTGGTACGTACGAGGATCTGATCTGGGTGAAGGCCATCGACGGCTCGGGCACGGAGACGGCGAACCCGATCGCGAAGAACCCGAACTTCCGCAACACGAACCGGCGCTACAGCCCGGGCTACGGTCGCATCGGCGTCCGGCTGTCCTTCTAGGCCTGGCCAGCGCTGGTCGGCCTCGCCGGCGTCTCGCGGAGACGCTGGCGTTCGTCGTTTCGGGGACGCGCCCGCTGCGTTTCGTGACACCCCGGTGTCAGCACCGGGTGCTAGATCAACGGGATGGACCGCATCCCGCTCAACGCGGAGCAGCGCGCCGCCGTCGAGCACGGTGACGGGCCGCTCATGGTGCTCGCGGGCGCGGGGACCGGCAAGACGCGCGTGCTCGTGCAGCGGATCGCACGGCTGGTCGAGACGGGCACCGAGCCGTGGGCGATCCTGGCTGTCACCTTCACGAACAAGGCGGCGGGCGAGATGCGGCACCGGCTGCGCCAGCTCCTCGGCGAGGCCGCGGATGCGATGTGGATCGGCACGTTCCACTCCACGTGCGCGCGGATCCTGCGGCGGTTCGGGCACCGGATCGGCCTGACGCGGAGCTTCGTGATCTTCGACGACGGCGACCAGGTGAAGCTCGTCGAGCGGCTGCTCAAGGAGACCGCGCTCGACGACCAGGTGTCGCCCCGGACGATCCTGTCGCGGATCGATCGCGCCAAGAACCGCGGGGTCGATCCGACCACGGTGAAGACCGGCGTCTACGACGACGTGATCGAGAAGATCTTCCCGCTCTACCAGGCCCAGCTCGCCAAGGAGAACGCGGTCGACTTCAACGACCTGCTGCTCAAGGTGCTCGACCTGTTCCGCGACGAGAAGGCGGGCGAGGCGCTGCGGATGCGGTTCCGGCACGTCCTCGTCGACGAGTTCCAGGACACCAACCGCGTCCAGTACGACCTCGTCAACAAGTTCGCCGAGGCCACGCGCAACCTCACGGTCGTCGGTGACGACGACCAGTCGATCTATGCGTGGCGGGGCGCCGAGCCGCGGAACCTGCTCGACTTCGACCGCGACTTCGCCGACGCGCGCGTGATCAAGCTCGAGCAGAACTACCGCTCGACCCAGACCATCCTCGACGCGGCGAACGGCATCATCCGCAAGAACGTCGACCGCCACGCCAAGCAGCTGTGGACCGATCAAGGCGGCGGGGATCCGATCGAGATCTACCAGGCCGGCGACGAGCGCGGTGAGGCGTACTTCGTCGCGCAGTCGATCCGACGGCTGCTGGACGACAGCTCGTACTCGCCGAACGATCTCGCGATCCTCTACCGGACCAACGCGCAGTCGCGCGTGCTCGAGGAGCACCTCCGCGCGGCGCGCGTGCCGGCCAAGGTAGTCGGCGCGGTGTCGTTCTTCGAGCGCAAGGAGGTGAAGGACGTCATCGGCTACCTGCGCCTGCTGCAGAACCCGGCGGCGGACTCGGCGTTCGAGCGGATCGTCAACGTGCCAGCGCGCGGCATCGGCGACACCACGGTCGACCGGCTGCGCGCCGCGGCGCGCGCGAACGGGACGGGGCTCTACGCCGCCGCGCGGCTCGCCGCGCGAGGCGAGGTCGCGGGGCTCGGGCCGGCGCCCCGCAAGAAGCTGCAGAGCTTCGTCGAGCTGGTCGACGGGCTCGGCGACGTGATCGCACAGGGCGCCTCGGTCGCCGAGACCATCATCCAGGTCGTCGACCGCAGCGGGCTCCGCGCCAAGCTCGAGGCCGACGGCAGCACCGAGTCGCGTGACCGCCTCGACAACCTCGCCGAGCTGGTGTCGACCGCGTCGGACTTCGACGAGGAGGCGGGCGAGGGCCCCCTCGACGCCCAGCGAGCGGCCGACGGCCCGGGCCTCGAGGGTGACGACGCCGACGCCGACGTCGACGGCGAGCTCGCGGCGACGCCCGGGCTGCGCGGGGTGGCGGACTTCCTCGAGCGGATCGCGCTGTCGTCGGCGGGTGACCAGAGTGCCGACGACGCCCAGGTCGTGCTGATGACGATCCACATCGCCAAGGGCCTCGAGTGGCCGGTCGTGTTCCTGACCGGGCTCGAGGACGGCCTGTTCCCGTCATTGCGGGAGCGTGACGGGCAGAGCGAGGACTCCGCCCTCGAGGAGGAGCGCCGGCTCGCCTACGTCGCGATCACGCGCGCTCGCGAGCGCCTGGTGATGACGCACGCGCGGGTCCGCCGCGTGTGGGGCGAGATGCGGCCGTCCCAGGCCTCGCGGTTCCTCGCCG
This sequence comes from Myxococcota bacterium, assembly GCA_030857245.1. Lineage (GTDB taxonomy): Bacteria > Myxococcota_A > Polyangia > Haliangiales > Haliangiaceae > JABFXX01. The sequence goes on along the minus strand of JALZOI010000110.1, from coordinate 1,756 downwards.
ATCTCCCGCCGGACTGCCTCGCCGCGCCTCGCCCGCCAGCGGCGATGCCGCGCGGGCCGCGGATCGTCGATGGCACCTGGCAGGCGCCCGCCGGCAGCGGGTCGTGGCGTCGCAGCCCCGCAGGCTCGGGCGTGCAGCGGCGACGCGGCGGCGGCGATGACCTCGATCAGCGCACCGAGTACGACGACGAGCCGGTGTACCGGGTCGAGGATCACGATCGCGACTCGTCCCCGTTCGCGATCGGCTCCACCGTCGGACACTCGACGCTCGGACCGGGCCGCGTCGTCGCGGTCAGCGGCAGCGGCAAGGACGTCAAGGTCGTCGTCGATTTCGGCGTGATCGGCCAGAAGACGGTCTACGCGCGCTACCTGAACGCGACCGACGACAGCTTGAACTAGCGAGCCTAGCTAGGAGCTTGGAGGAGTCCGTAGGAGTCCGTAGCTCCTGCGCGCGCTGCAGAGCGCGAACATGCGAGCGCGCCGTGGTTGGGGCTCCTCGCGCCGGCGCGTGGGACGGAGTGCCTGGACCACCGGCGTACCCGGCGCTCCAGGTCGTCCCGGCGCATGACTGGAGGGTCTCCCCGCTACGGCGCAGCGGAACCCCACCCGCCGGCGCTTCTCGCGTTGCCCGCGTGAGGTACGCGCAGGCGGTCGCTGCCCGATCGACAGCGCTCCGCGCGGAGGGCGAGGCGGGCCGAAGCTGTCGAGGGTCAGGACGAGCGCAGGACGAGTGGGCGGCGTCAGGGCGCCGCCGCTGGCGGCCCGATCAGTAGATCGAGGGCCGCGGCGAACGCCCAGGTTCCGGCGTGATCATCGGCGGCGCGGGCGAGCTGGAACAACGGGCGGGCGTCGTGAATGGCGAAGCCCTGCGAGCTCAGCACGTGGTCGAGCGCGAGCCGCGCGGCGCGCGCGTTGCCATCAACGAACGGGTGATAGAAGCAGACGTCGAGGTAGACCCGCGCGGCGCGGACCGCGAACGGAACCGCCGCATCGCTGGCCTCGTCGAGCACGCGCGCGAGCTCGTCACGCAGGTGGAACGAGACCGCATACCGTTCGCGGCCGCCCTTCGCGTACGCATCCGTGGTCCGCAGCGGGACCGGCGCCGCTGCACCGAGGACGACCGCCTGCCACTCGGCGAGCTGATCGACGGTGAGCGGGATCCCTCGCGCCGCGGAGTCGCGGACGAGCAGGAGCGCGGCGTGCAGCCGCTCGGCCCGCTCGGGATCGCGCACGCGATCGACCTCGTCGATGTACGTCGCGTGGCCGTCACCGGGGACCGGCGCGTACCGACCTACCGGGACGAACTGGAAGGCCGCGCTCCGCAGCGCACGCCACGCGGCGAGCGCATCACGGGGCACCGGGACCGGCGACGGACCGGCCTCGATCTGCCGCGCGAGCACGCCGAACGCACGCTGCGCCACCGCCTCGTCAGGCACGACCCAGCTCGAGAAGTGCCCGCGGATCACCTGGTCGGTCGTGGCCTCGACGTGATCATCGGAGCACCCGGCGGCCTCGGCGTACCAGCGGAGCGTGGTGGCCAGCGTCCCGTACCAGGCGTCCTCCCCACCGGTGCGCTCGATGATCAGCGGCACCAGGCGCGCCGCCGCGTACTCGAGGTGTGCGCCTCGTGGATGGGTCGGCGCCGCGTGGACGAGTGCCGCGAACAGCGCGGCGAGCTCCTCGAGGAACCGCCGCCACTCCGCGAGCAGCGCGAGCACGACGGGGGCGGTGGGCCCGGCCGCGTCCCCGTCCCGCGG
>JALZOI010000653.1 GCA_030857245.1 Myxococcota bacterium | reverse complement strand
GGTGCGCGCCCGACAAGCACGGTGGCGAGCGTGGGCACCGTCGCGGCGACGGTGGGCTCGGGCTCGTCGGGAATCTGCAGGGCGCGCACCATCGTGCGCGCCATCCGCGCGGTCTCGGCCGCTCGCGCGGCGGTCAGCGGGGGCGCGTACGGCAACGTGCGCACGAGCACGCGATCGACCTGGCGGTCGTAGGTGACGAGCGTCGCGCCGCCAGGGTCGATGATCAGCCAGACGACGGAGCGTGCCTGCTCGCGATCCGCGACCCCGCGCGACGCGACCGCGAGCTCGGCGATCGAGCGGGGCGGCACATCACCAACCTCGATGACCGTCATCCCCGACGGTGCGAACGCATCCCCGAGCGCCGCCGCGAGCACGCGATCGCGACCCGCGACCACGACGCGCGTCGCCGGCCCTGCGAGGGTCGGGCTCGCGAGCGCGACGACGATCAGCAGGGCGAGCCAGACGCGCACGCGGTCATTGTATCGGACTGCCGCGTCCCCGAGCCGCCAGCGGGAGCTGGTCGCCGAAAGCGCGCTCGCTCACAGCGGCGTGCGCGGATGTGGTGAGAGACTGGTCGTGGACGCCCGACGTCCAAGGAGCCTATCGATGACCAAGATCACCACGAGCCTCTGCGTCCTGTCGCTGTCCCTGGTCGCCGCGTGTGGCGACGATCCCGTCTCGTACTCCGCGCCGGTCGGTATCAACCTCAAGGCGGAGTCCGGTGCCGTCAACGGCACCGCCCTGACCGACGAGAAAGGCATCACGACCGAGAGCGGCAACCCGTACGGGGCGTTCGTCGGCAGCGCACGCAGCGAGCTCGGCGCCGACCCGGGGCGCATCGAGCTCGCTGACCTCACGCTCACGCTCGGCGCCGGCTCCGATGGAGTCACCGCGCTCGAGCAGATCTATGCCGGCCCGGTCGACGTGCTGTTCATCATGGGCGACAGCGACAACACCTATCCCGCTGCGAGGATCACCAACCCGACCGGCACCGGCCCGGTCGCGGTGGGGGTCACGTTCGAATCGAACGACATCTCCGACGTGGACTTCGCGAAGTTCCTGGGGGGCGGCTTCAAGGTCGTGATCCGCGGCAACGCCGCTTCGGACTTCGCGACGAAGGGTGCGAAGGCGGATCTGCAGCTGATGTTCACGTTCGCCGCCTTCGAGTAAGGCCGGGGCTGCGACCTCTCGACGTCGCCCCCCGGTCGACGCTAGCTTGCGCCCATGAGAACTGCGTTGCTGCTGGGTGCCGTGCTCTCGCTGGTCGCTTGCAAGTCGAAGCAGGAGCCGCAGCCGCGCGCCAAGGAGCCGGCTGGATCCGGATCGGGCTCGGCGGCGGGCGGGCCCGGCGGCCCTGCCGCGGGTTACGGTGCGCTGGCGCGCGCGGACTTCAACCGGTGGGCCGTGCGCTCGAACGTGCCGGTCTACTGGATCGCCGACGTCGACGACGACAAGGCGATCGATCCGGACGAGATCGCGACGCTGCGGTTCTATCCGACGTCGGGCACCCCGGAGAGCACGTGGGTCGAGGGCGGCGCGCTGACGCCCGCGTTCGCCACCGCGTATGCCGCGATCCTCGCGGCGTCGAAGGCGCCGGCGCCGGAGGCGGCGACGGACGAGGGCAAGCGCCAGACGCTGGTCGGGCAGGACCTCGATCAGGGCCGCGCCACGCTCGTGCGCTCGGACCTGACCGGGCTGTCACCCGACGAGAAGGCGTTCGCCCGGCACATGATGACGGTCGGCGACCTGGTCGACGACCTGTACGAGCTGATGAACGGCTCGGCGGCGCTCGCGGCGAAGGTACCCGCCGACCCGGCGAGCCAGAGCCTGTTCCGCCGCAACCGCGGCCCCAAGTGCGTGGCCCCGGCGACCGAGAACGAGCCGCTGTGCTCGGCGATCCCGGGCTCGCCGAAGCCGATCTTCGATCTCTATCCGGCCGAGCTGCAGGCGGACGAGCGCGGAGCCTCCCCGGAGGGGGAGAAGTTCTGCGACAAGCTCGCCGCTCGCAAGGACGCGAAGGACGTCCTGAGCTCGCACTTCAGCGTCGTGCGCGGCACCGGCGCCGCGCTGAAGGCGGTGCCCTACACCGAGGCGTACAAGGCGCAGATGGGCGCGATCGCGAAGGAGCTCACCGCCGCCGCCGAGGTCATGACGGATCCGGCCGAGCAGGCGCTCGTCACGTACCTGCGCGCCGCCGCGAAGAGCTTCGAGACCAACGACTGGATCCCCGCGGACGAAGCGTGGGCGAAGATGACCGTCGACAACTCCAGGTGGTACGTGCGGATCGCGCCCGACGAGGTGTACTGGGAGCCGTGCGCGCAGAAGGCCGGCGTGCACCTGACGTTCGCGCGGATCAACCAGGCGTCGAAGGAGTGGCAGCAGAAGCTCGTCCCGATCCAGCAGGAGATGGAGGCCGCGGTGGCGACGCGCGCTGGCGCCCCGTACGTCGCGCGCAAGGTGACGTTCCACCTCCCCGACTTCATCGACATCGTGATCAACGCCGGTGACGATCGCGATCCGCTGGGCGCCACGATCGGCCAGAGCCTGCCGAACTGGGGCCCGGTCGCGAACGAAGGCCGCGGCCGCACGGTCGCGATGACGAACATCAGCACCGACCGCGACAGCATGGCGGCTCGCCGCGCCCAGGCCGAGAGCATCTTCGACGCCGGGAGCATGAAGTCGTATGCCGACACCAACGAGCCCGGCCTGCTCAGCACGATCCTCCACGAGGTGATGCACAATCTCGGGCCGGCCCACGAGTACAAGGTCGCCGGCAAGACGGCGGGGCAGGTGTTCACGGGCCCGATCGCGTCGGTGATGGAGGAGCTCAAGGCGCAGACCGGTGCGCTGTTCCTGATCGAGATGCTGCGCGCGAAGCAGCTGATCTCCGACGAGCTCGCGGCACAGACCTACGCGGACTCGATCGTCTGGGCGTTCGGGCACACGTCGCAGGGCATGTACACGGGGACCGGCGAGCGCAAGGCGTACTCGAACCTCGCCGCGATCCAGCTCGGCTTCCTGCTCGAGAAGGGCGCGCTCGGGTGGGACGCGACGGCGAAGGCGGCGAACGGCACCGACACCGGCGCGTTCACGATCCAGCACGCCAAGCTGATCCCGGTGATCGAGGAGATGATGCAGCTCGTCGCCGGCATCAAGGCACGCGGCGATGCGAAGGGCGCCGAGGCGCTGCTGAAGAAGTACGTGGACTCGAGCGCGATCGTGCCGCACGAGGTGATCCGGGAGCGCTTCCTGCGGCACCCGAAGCCGAGCTACGTGTACTCCGTCGCGCTGTGAACGGGCGCCCGTCCTCGATGCTGTAGACTCACGGGCGTGTCAGGCCAAGCCACGAAGCTGGAGGGAACCGTCGCCGGCGGGAAGTACCAGGTGATGGCCCAGCTCGGGACCGGTAGCATGGGCGTCGTCTACGAGGCGCAGGCTCTCCAGGGCGGTCCGCGCGTCGCGCTGAAGGTGCTGCGCCTCGATGACGCCACCGTCGCCGCTCGCTTCCTGCGCGAGGCGAAGACGATGAGCCTGTTCCAGCACGCGAACATCGTGGAGCTGCTCGAGGTCGGCAAGCTCGATGATGGGACGCTGTTCTTCGCGACCGAGCTCGTGCGTGGCAGCACGCTGCGCGACGTGCTCGCGGCCGGGCCGATCGACGCGCGCCGGACGCTCGCGATCGTGCGGCAGATCCTCGACGCGCTGGCGCACGCGCACGCGATGGGCGTCGTGCATCGGGACATCAAGCCCGAGAACATCATGCTCGCCGACGGCGGCTCGCCGGGCGGCAACGACCTCGTCAAGATGCTCGACTTCGGCGTCGCCAAGCTCGTCGGTGACACCGCCGCGGTGCTCGGCGAGGGCACGCTGACGATGACGGGTTACGCGGCGCTCGGCACGCCGTACTACATGTCGCCCGAGGCCGTGCTCGGCCGCGTGATCGACACGCGCGCGGATCTGTACTCGGTCGGGGTGCTGACGTTCGAGATGCTGACGGGCTCGCCGCCGTTCCTGCACGAGGACGTCAGCGTCCTCATGCGCATGCACGCGGCCGCGCCGATCCCGACGCTCGCCGAGCGCGCCCCGGACCGCGCGAGCACGCCCGAGCTCGAGCTCGTGATCTCCGAGGCGCTGGCCAAGCGCCCCGAGCTGCGCTTCAAGACCGCCGCCGAGATGATCGGCGCGGTCAACGCCGCGATCCGCTCGCTCGAGCCCGTGGCTCCCGCCGAGGTCGAGCCCGCCGAGGCCCGACCTCCGGTGGCCGTGAAGTCGACGGACCTGTTCGGCGCGCTGCCACTCAAGCCGCCGGCGGCGGCGGTCGCACCGGCTCCGGTCACGGCGGCACTGGCACCGGCACCGGTCACGGCGGCAC
>JALZOI010000652.1 GCA_030857245.1 Myxococcota bacterium | reverse complement strand
AGCTCATCCTGCGGGGCCTGCCCGGCGACGCGGAGCGGACCACGGCCCAGAAGGCGGCGATGACGGCCGCGATGACGGCGGCGGCGCCGGTGCGGCTCGCCGGCGACCTCGTGGTCGGTGCGCGCTGGACTGGCGGCGCCGATCTCGACGTCTCGCTGATCACCCCCGACGGCGTCCGCGTGTCGTGGATGGGTGGGCGCACCGACGTCACCGTCGTCGATGCGACCAGCACGGAGCGCGAGCAGCTCGCGGTCAAGCGCCTGAAGCGCGGCACCTACCTGCTCGAGCTCACGCGCAACGGGGGCAGCGGCGACGTGCTGCGCGGCTCGCTCGACATCACCGCGCTCGGCGGCAAGACGACGCTGCCGTTCGAGCTGACCGGCGCGCGCAGCGTCGTCGGCCGCGTCGCGATCAAGCTGGACTCGCGGCTCGAGCCCGTGACCTTCGAGTGACCGGCGCTCGCGACGAGTCCGTCGCGTGAGACAACGCGTCACGTCATGGTGCCAGGGCGCACCTTCAGCTCCCGCCGGGGGCGGCCGAACCATGCCGCGTGAAGCTGGTGGGGATCGTGAGGATCGGGTCCGTGGCGCTCACGCTGGCCGTCGCGGTCAGCGTGCTCGTGGGCTGGGTCGTGGGCAGTCTCCGCTTGACCGCCTTGGTGCCGGGGATGACGGCGATGAACCCCCTGACCGCGGTGTGCTTCATCCTGACCGCGATGGCCCTGCTGGGGTCGCCGCTCCGTGCGACCGGCCTCCGCCGAGGCGCCATTGTCGGCGTCGCGATCGTCGTCGGCGGCTGCGGGATCGTGCGGTTGAGCGCCTACATCGCGGGATGGGACCTGCCGATCGATCAGCTCCTGGTCCCGTCCCAGCTCGAACCCGGCGGAGCGCAGCCGAACCGGATGGCACCGAACACGGCCCTCAACTTCGTCGCCGTCGCCGTCATCCTGGGGTCGCTCGTGGCGGGGCGCACCAGGTGGACGCAGGGAGCCGTGACCCTGGTCCTGCTGACGTCGGGGATCGCGCTCCTCGGGTACGCGTACAGCGTGACCTCGCTGGTTCGCGTCGCGGCGTTCATCCCGATGGCGCTGCACACCGCGGGGCTGTTCGTGATGGTCTGCGCCGCTGCGCTGTGTGCTGCACCCGAGGTCGGTATGGTCGCGATGCTGACCCGCCGGAGCGCGGGCGGCCGCATGCTCCGCGTGATGCTACCGACGTTCGTCGTCGGCCCGCCGGTGCTCGGCTGGCTCCGGCTCCAGGGTGAGCTCGCGGGGCTCTACACGCCGGCCTTCGGCGTCGCGATGCTGATCAGTGCGATGGTCGTGCTCGGCTTTGCCTTGACCTGGAGCACCGCGCGCGCGATGGACCTCGGAGAGGCGGAACGCCAGCGCGCCGATGCGATCCTCCTGCAGCAAGCGCACTACGACAGCCTCACGGGGTTGCCCAACCGTGCGCTGCTCGGCGACCGCTTGCGCCACGCGCTCGCACGCGCGGACCGCGAGGGCCACGGCGTCGCCGTCCTGTTCCTCGACCTCGACGGGTTCAAGCGGGTCAACGACACGGTCGGACACGAAGCGGGTGATGCGGTCCTCAAGGAGGCGGCGCTCCGGATGCTGTCGGCGGTGCGAGCGGTCGATACGGCAGCGCGCCTGGGCGGCGACGAGTTCATCGTGGTGCTCGAGAAGATCACCAGCGCCGCGGAGGTTCGCATGGTTGCCAGCCGGCTGATCGATCAGCTCGGCCGTCCTTATGCCGGCATCGAGGCGCGACTCTCGGTGAGCGTCGGCGGGAGTCTGTTTCCCCAGGACACGCGCGAAGCGGAAGGGCTCGTGAAGCTCGCCGACGCTGCGATGTATCGCGCGAAACGCGCGGGCAAGAACCAGCTCTCGTTGCACGCTGCCGGCGAGCTCGAGGGCGCGCCCGGCGCTGGCGGTCCTGGCGATCACTCCCAGCTGGCTTCGAACTGACACAGCTCGTCGCCGCGCGTCCGACACAGCGGCTCGCCGATCGTCACGCGCTTGCCGCCCGAGAGCTCGATCGAGCGCTCGCACCACCCCATCACCGACATGCAGTGGACCTGCGCGGGGGTGTCGTAGCCCCGGATCCGCAGCACGGTCGTCTTCGGGCCGCGCGTCATCACCTCGAGGAACCCGCTGTCGTAGTGCGCGCTCCACAGCCGGACCGCGCGCCCGAGGATCCAGTGGACGGTGCCGACCTTGAAGAAGAGCCGGTAGATCGTCGTGAGGTTCGCATCCGCCCCGAACCGCCCGAGCTCGCGGATCAGGCCGAGGTCCCCCTGCCCGAACAGCCGGTCCAGCAGGATGTTGATCTCGACGAACTGGGCGAACGGGTACCACCGCGCCTTGTGGACGCCGCCCTCGATCGACGCGCGCAGCTCGGGCGACGCCTGCGCGAGGACGCGCTCCATGCCCGCCGCGCCGTGCCCCAGTTCCACCCAGAGGACGCGCGACGCCAGTGCGCTTCCCTTGACGTTCGCCACGCCACTACTATACGCCGCACCCGTGACCAAGAGCCAAGATCCCATCGATCCGGTCGACCCCCTCGCGCGTCTCGAGCAGATGGAGGCGAAGGCCCAGCTCGCCGGCGGCAAGGCCCGGATCGCCAAGCAGCACGAGGCCGGCAAGCTGACGGCGCGCGAGCGCCTCGAGGCCCTGCTCGACGAGGGCAGCTTCGTCGAGCTCGACAAGTTCGTCACCCATCGCTGCGCCGATTTCGGCATGCAGGAGCAGCAGATCCTCGGAGATGGCGTCGTCACCGGGCACGGCACGGTCGAGGGCCGGCCGGTCTGCGTGTTCGCGCAGGACTTCACGGTGTTCGGTGGATCGCTGTCGGGAGCGTACGCGCAGAAGATCTGCAAGGTCATGGACCTCGCGACGAAGATCGGCTGCCCGGTGGTCGGGCTCAACGACTCCGGCGGCGCGCGCATCCAGGAGGGCGTCGAGTCGCTCGCCGGCTACGCCGACATCTTCCTGCGCAACGTGCTGAGCAGCGGCGTGGTCCCGCAGCTCTCCGCGATCATGGGGCCGTGCGCGGGCGGCGCGGTGTACTCGCCCGCGATCACCGACTTCATCCTCATGGTGGATCACACGTCGTACATGTTCATCACCGGCCCCGAGGTGATCCGGACGGTGACCCACGAGGAGGTCACGAAGGAGCAGCTCGGCGGCGCGCACACGCACGCCAGCAAGTCCGGCGTCTCGCACTTCACCGAGGTCGACGAGCTGTCGTGCATCGCGCGGCTGCGCGAGCTGCTGTCGTTCATGCCGAGCAACAACTCGGAGGATCCGCCGCGCCGCCCCACCGATGACCCGCCGGATCGCGCGGAGGTCGCGCTCGACACCGTGGTCCCCGCCGAGTCGAACCGGCCGTACGACATCAAGAAGATCATCAACGCGGTCGTCGACGACGCGACGTTCGTCGAGGTCCACAAGGACTACGCGAAGAACATCGTCTGCGGGTTCGCGCGCTTCGAGGGCCGGCCGACCGGCATCGTCGCGAACCAGCCCGCGCACCTCGCCGGCTGCCTCGACATCGATGCGTCGACGAAGGCCGCGCGGTTCGTGCGGTTCTGCGACTGCTTCAACATCCCGATCGTGACGTTCGTCGATGTCCCCGGCTTCCTGCCCGGGACGACGCAGGAGTACGGCGGCATCATCAAGCACGGCGCGAAGCTGCTCTACGCGTTCGCCGAGGCGACGGTGCCGAAGATCACCGTGATCACGCGCAAGGCCTACGGCGGCGCGTACGACGTCATGGCGAGCAAGCACATCCGCGCCGACGTCAACGTCTCGTACCCGGCCGCCGAGATCGCGGTGATGGGGCCCGAGGGCGCGGTCAACATCATCTTCCGCACCGAGCTCGACAAGATCACCGACGAGACCGAGCGCGCCGCCGCGCGGGCGCGGTTCACGGCCGAGTACAAGGAGCGGTTCGCGAACCCGTACAAGGCCGCATCGCTCGGCTACATCGACGAGATCATCCGCCCGCGCGACACCCGCTGGACGATCATCCGCTCGCTCCGCACGCTCGCGAACAAGCGCCAGTCGAACCTGCCGCGCAAGCACGGCAACATCCCGCTGTGACGAGCCGGGTCGTCGCCCGGGTCGTCGCGCTGGCGCTGCTGGCCGGGTGCCGGAGCCCCGCGCCGGTGCGACCCCTGCCGCCCCTGCCGCACGCGGCGTATGCGCACTATCTCGACGGCAAGCTCGCCGCGTTCGCCGACGACTGGCCGGGCGCCGTCGAGGCGCTCGGGGCGGCTGCCGCGGCGGCGCCCGATCAGCCGATGATCGCGGTCGAGCTCGCACGCGCGCAGCACAAGGCGAAGCGGCATGGCGCGGCGCGGGAGACGCTCGCGAAGG
>JALZOI010000651.1 GCA_030857245.1 Myxococcota bacterium | reverse complement strand
GCCGTGAGCGGGGCGCGGGCCGGGACCGCGAGCGTCCGCACGTAGAACGCCGCGGCGTCGAGCACCGCCGGTGCGAGCTCCGCGCGCTGCGCGTCGGAGTCGGCGACGACGGCGTTGCCGATCCCCATGTCGTTGGCGTAGGCGGCGGCGGTCTGGAGCAGCAGATCGCTGGTGTTCGCCTTGACGCCGAACCGGCCGACGCGCGTCGCGCCGGCCTGCGGATCCCAGACGACATTGAGCCGCCCCGAGATCCCGTCGCGATCGGCGTCGTCGGGATCCGCGAGCGCGGCGAGGGTCGCCTCGTCGATCGCCTCGAGCAGCCCGAGGCCGAACACCGCCGGGGCCATCCGCAGCGACGTCAGCACGCCGGGATCGAGCGCCGTGCCGGCGACGGTGATCGTGACGGCGGGCCGTCGCAGCACGTAGGGCTCGCCGTCGCCGTACGCGCCGGGCTCGGCGCGCCACGCGATGCCGACGTGGCCCTCCGGCGCGACGCCGAACACCGCGTGATCCTGGAGCTGCGTGCCGTGCCCGGGCACCGGCACCACCCCACCGGGCACCTCGGGCGTCCCGTCGGCGAGGCTGAGCCGCACCAGCGCCTGCGAGGTGGGCCCGTCGCCGGCGGTGGCGCGGCCGCGGCCATCGCGGTTGTGACAGCCCGCGCACGCCGTGTTGTTGAACCGCGCGCCGAGCCCCCCGTGGACCGGCGCCGCCCCGCTGACGAACGTCGCGTCGAACGCCACGTCGCCGCGCAGGTGCTCGGCGAGCTCGGCGGCGGTGAGGTTCGGCGCGGGCAACGAGAACGCATTCGACGTCCGATCGTCGACGGTCGTCGCGCCGCCGGGGCTGCTCGGCCCCGGCGTGGTGCACGCGGCCGCCTTCACGGCGACGGCTCCGACCAGCACGAGCGCGAGCGTGCGCGTCCAGTTCGGTTCGGGCGGCAGGATCATCACGGCCCGAGGACCAGCGTCGACAGGTCGCCGTCGATCGTCGCCTGCAAGGTGCGGATCGCCGCCTGCGCGGCCTCGATGGTCGCGTCGTTCGCGGGCTCCTGGATCGCGGTGCGGAACGGTGCCGGGATCGCGCCGATCGCCGCCACCGCCGTCTCGAGCTCGCTCCGCACGCGCGCATCGAGCGCCGGATCGAGCGAGGCCACGTGCACGGTGAGCCCGCGCCCCGCCGTGCCGGCCAGCGTCACGCCGCCGAGGTAGACGTTGCCGACGCCGCGCAGGTTGTCCTGGAAGTCGACGATCGAGTTGAAGCTGAACTGACTCTCGACGAGGTTCGGATCGCGCGCGTCGTACGGATCGGCGATCTTGCCGTTCGCGACCTCGTCGCAGATCGCGCTCATCCCGCCGAGCAGCTCCTGCGCCGCGGCTCCGAGCGACGGATACGCCGTGCTGCCCTCGCCCGCGGTCACCAGCACCTCGCGATACGCCGGCAGCCCGTCGAAGCCGGTCGTCCAGCTCGCGGCGAGGTCCCGCGTGATCAGCACGAGCTCGTCGGAGAGCCCGCCGAGGTACTCGAGCTCGCGCGCGGTGAACGCGCCGGGCTGCTTGTTCGAGGCGGTGCCCCACAGCAGGTACTCGATGGTGTGGAAGCCCTTCTGGGTCTCGGGCAGGTTGCGGATGTACGCCTGGGTCAGCGCATCGGCCGAGCCGAGCACCGCATCGAGATCCGTGCGGTTGAGTGGCCAGCTGTCCATCGCCGGATCCCAGCCCTGCGCCGACACCGGCCCGAACAGGAACGTCTCGCTCTGCTCCCACGGCACGCGCATCGCGATCCACGCGGCGCGCGCGCCCGCGAGCGAGCCGGTGGTCGGCGCCTGCGCGAGCGTTGCGAGGGCGGCGTCGAGCGCGACGGTGCGCTCGGCGAGCAGCGCGTACGTGGGGATCACGACCTGATCCGCGTAGTCGATGATGACCTGGCGATCGGCGAACCCGGACGTCGAGCCGCGGCCGTCATCACAGGCGGTCGCGAGCAGGGTCGAGCAGAGCGGCAAGGACAGGGACAGCAGGAACGACGGACGGCGCATGGTTCTCCTTCGGTGCAGGGGGCGACTCAGAACACGAAGCCCGTGGTGGCGCGCACCGTGTGCTCGGCCCGCAGCTCGGACGAGCCGTACCAGCGGCGCTGGAGCTCGAGCTTCGCGGTGAAGGCGCGGCCGTACGTGTAGGCGACGCCGGCGCCGACGAGCGTGCGCTCGAAGCGGGGGTTGTCGAACAGCGCGGCGCGGACCCGCGCCATCGTGTCGAGGTGATCGAAGCGCACGAACGGCGACAGCTCGTTCGCGGCGCCCGCGCCGACGTGCGGCGCGACGTCGTAGCCGAGCTCCGCCGCGAGCGCGATCGCGTTGTCGGCGACCGGCGTGCGCTCGACGCCAGCGTCGTTGCTCAGGCGATCATTGCGCGCGGAGATCGCATCGGCGTTCTCCAGATATCCGACGACGGCGAGCGCCTGGCCGCGCAGCCCGCGCCACGCCCACCGCGCGTGGACCTCGCCGATCGCGACGGTGCCCGCGATGTAGCCGCACGGCGCGACGTCATCGTTGTCGCGGTCCGCCGCGGCGCACTCGGCGACGAGGTCGGCCTTCGGGCGGTTGCGTGACGAGCCGCCGACGTACGCCGCTGCTCCCACCAGCGTGCCCGCCGCGAGCTCGATATCGACCCGCGCGACGGCGGCGAGGCTGCTCGCGCGGATCGTCTCGTACGCACCTTGATGGCCCGAGGCGACCCACGCGCGCGACCCGAACCCCGCGGAGTCGAGGCCGTTGACGACCTGCGCGGTGAGGCGCACGCGCGGCAGCGCCGCCGTGAAGGCGATGCCCATCTCGTCCCACTGCCCGGGGAAGATCGTGGTCTCCGCCTCGGAGCGCTCGGCGCCGAGGTAGTCGGTCGGGCGGTAGTGCGAGGCGAGGTGACCGAGCGCGACGTAGAAGCGCCCGGCCGCGAGCTGGTAGCGCCCGGCGAACGTGCGCTTGACGTGGAGCTCCTCGACGACGACCTCGCCGCCCTGCTCGACCTCCTGCTCGAACTCGCCGAACTCGTCGTACTCGATCTCCCGCGCGGCGCCGGTGCCGCCGTGCGCGAGCTCGACCTCGGCCTCGAATTCGAGCCCGGCCGGCAGCGACCCTTCGATCGCGAACACGACACGCGTGGTGTCGAGCTCGAGCCGGCGATCATCGAGCGCGCCACCCGGGCGGTTGCGATCGATGCCGTGGTCGTGGAACGCGAGGCCGAGCTCGCCGTAGCCGCCGAGCTCGAGCGTGAAGCCGGGCCCGACGGCGGCCGCGGTGGGCGGGGGGGCGGCCGGTGGCGCGGGCACCTCGTCGGCGCGGGCCCCCTCGCCGGCCGCGAGGATCCCGACGATGATCACGAGCGCGAGGGTGGTGAGCTGCACGTGTCACTAATTGAACACGACTTTCAAATTCAATCAACCAGAACGAACTTGAAAGTCGTTTTCATTATCTCTAGGGTGAAGCCATGATCGATCACGACCACCGCACCGTCCTCGCGGCTCACCCGACCGCGCTCGTCGAGCGCTGCGGGTGCGGCGCGATCCACGTGACGATCGGTGCGATCACCCTCCGCCTGCAGCCTGACGCGTTCCTCGCGATCGCGGCCGCGCTCGAGGGCGCCGCGCGATCGATGGTGCTCGCCCCACTCGGTGGCGGGCACCCGCGGACGCTGCTGGCCTGAGTCAGCGCGAGCCGAAGATCGCGGTGCCGATGCGGACGTGGGTCGCGCCGCACGCGATCGCGACCTCGAAGTCGCCGCTCATCCCCATCGAGAGCACGGGCAGCGGGCGGCTGAGGTCCTGCTCGAGGCCGTCGCGGAGATCGCGCAGCGCCTCGAACGCGGCCCGGCTCGTCGCCGGATCGTCCGCGGGCGGCGGCATCGTCATCAGCCCATCGAGCCGGACGCCGGAGACCGCGGCGATCGCACGGGCGAGCGCCGGAACGTCGTCGACGGCGAGGCCACCCTTCGTGAGCTCGCCGGCGATGTTGACCGCGAGCAGGATCGGCTGGACGGTCGGCGCCGCGCGCTTCGCGAGCTCGACCGCGAGCTCGAGCGTGTCGACCGCGTGCACGAGCGCGACCTGGCCGGCCACGAGCTTGGCCTTGTTGCGCTGGAGCCGCCCGATGTAGTGCCACCGGACGCTCGCGGAGTCCGCCCACTCGGCGCGCTTGGTGACGAGCTCCTGCGCGTAGTTCTCGCCGAAGTCGGTGGCGCCCGCGGCCGCGGCCGCCCGCACGGCCTCGGCCGGGTGCGTCTTCGAGACCGCCACGATGGTCACGCTCGTCGGGTCCCGCCCCGCCTCCCCGCACGCCGCATCGACGCGCGCCCGGACCGCGCGCCAGCGGTCGGCGAGCTCGGTCA
>JALZOI010000650.1 GCA_030857245.1 Myxococcota bacterium | reverse complement strand
GCGATGATCCGAGGTCGGTGTGAGCGTCGGCAGCGTCGTGGCCGTGATCGCGACGGCGGTGCCGCTCACGATCGGCGCGACCCGCAAGCTGCACGAGCGGTGGCGTGCGCGCTGGCAGCTCCGCCATCATCGCGAGCTCGATGCGAGCTCGCGCGAAGGGGATCTCGTCCACGTCACCGGCTACGTGCGCGGTCTCGAGGAGACGCTCGTCGCGCCGCTGTCTGGGCGCCCGTGCGTCGCGTACCGCTCGCGTGTCTGGCTCACCCTGCAGCAAGCCAAGGATGATCGCGGTGGCAGCGGCGAGACCATGCAGATCCGGCCGTTCGTGATCGACCGCGCGGGTGCCGACTCCGTGGTGGTCGTCGGCGAGCACGTCGTGTTCGGGCTCCCGCCGGTGCGGCTGGTGCCGCGCAACGCCGACCGCGAGGACAGCTTCCTCGCGCGGCACGCGATCAAAGGCACCGCACGGTTCTCCGAGATCGCGCTGCTCGTCGGCATGCACGTCCAGATCGGGGGCACGCTGATGCTGGTGCCTCGCGAGGTGCCGGCCGCGGGCGAGCTCGGCTTCCGCGATCCCCCGCCGCCGGTGCCGCAGCTGGTCGCCAGCCGTCGCGCGCCGCTGCTGATCGTCGCGCGCGACTGAGCCGGGCAGCGGCGCGGGCGCGGCAGCCTGCGACAGCGTCAGGGCTGCGACGATCGGTGCGACAGGACTGACCGCCTGTCAGCGGCTCCAAGTGGCCGCAACTGCTCGCGTTGGATGTGGCGCGCCGGGTGAACGAGGCCATCTCGCGCGGCGACGCCGCCACCAACCAAGGAGACCTGCCATGACCCGCCTCGAGACCATCGCCACCCGCCAGCGCAACGGCCGCCTTCGTGACGCCATGTTCGCCGCGTTCCTCGGGCTGGCCGTGATGCTCGGTGCCGTCACCGTCGGCAGCACGCTCCAGGCTGCCTCGACGCACGTCACCCAGCGCTGACGCCGCCGCCCGAGCGGCTCGCCGGGGTGCGGCAGTCCGAAATCATATAGTGTCCGCGCCGCATGTCGTCGCAAGGCAAGGTCCACGTCATCGATCACCCGCTCGTGCAGCACAAGCTCTCGCTGATGCGAGCCAAGGACACGAGCACCAGCTCGTTCCGCCAGCTGCTCCGCGAGATCAGCATGCTGCTCGCGTACGAGGTGTGCCGTGACCTGCCGACCACGCTGGTGCCGATCGAGACCCCGATCGCGCCGATGATGGCGCCGATGCTCGACGGCAAGAAGATCGTGCTGATCTCGATCCTGCGCGCCGGTGGCGGGATCCTCGACGGCATGCTCGCGATCTTGCCGTCCGCGCGGGTGGGCCACATCGGCCTCTACCGCGATCCGAAGACGCTCGCCGCCGTCGAGTACTTCTACAAGGTCCCCGACAACATGGGCGATCGCGACACGATCCTGATCGATCCGATGCTCGCGACCGGCAACTCCGCCGTCGCGGCGGTCACGCGGGTCAAGGCGTCGGGACCCAAGTCGATCAAGTTCGTCTGCCTGCTGACGTGCCCCGAGGGGATCGCGGCGCTCCAGGCGCAGCACCCCGACGTGCCGATCTACACCGCGGCGATCGACGAGCGGCTCAACGAGAAGAGCTACATCGTCCCCGGGCTCGGCGACGCGGGCGACCGGCTGTTCGGCACGAAATAAGCGGAGGCGGCGAGGTCAGGCAGCGACGGTACGCCGGCGTCACGAACCGAAGGTTTAGCCCGTCGGTTACGTGCCGGAAACATACTTCCGCCGACGCTCGATCGCATGAACTCTGGCGACACTGCGTGGCTCCTGATCTCGGCGGGGCTGGTGATGCTGATGACACCGGGCCTCGCCCTCTTCTACGGCGGCATGGTCCAGGGCAAGAACGTGCTCTCGACGTTCATGCACAGCTTCTTCGCGCTCGGCCTGGTGACCGTCCAGTTCGTCGTCGTCGGCTACAGCCTGTGCTTCGGCACGAGCTGGAACGGCGTGATCGGCGGGCTCGACTTCGTCGGCCTCGAGGGGGTCGGCACGGAGGCCGCGGGCGCGGCGAATGCATCCGCGAGCCCGACCGTCCCGCACCTCGCCTTCATGGCGTACCAGTGCATGTTCGCGGTGATCGCGCCGGCGCTGATCTCGGGCGCCTATGCCGAGCGCATGCGGTTCCCGGCGTACGTCGTGTTCACGCTCGCGTGGACGACGCTGGTCTACGATCCGATCGCCCACTGGTCGTGGGCGGCGGGCGGCTGGCTGCTCGAGCTCGGCGCGATCGACTTCGCGGGTGGCACCGTCGTGCACCTGTCGACCGGCGTCTCCGCGCTGGTCTGCGCGTTCGTCCTCGGCAAGCGCACCGGCTACCCGACGGTGCGCCGGCCGCCGCACGACCTGACGATGACGGTGCTCGGGGCCGGCATCCTGTGGTTCGGCTGGTTCGGGTTCAACGCGGGCGCGGCGTCGCTGACCGAGGGCCGCGCGGCGCTCGCGCTCGTCAACACGCACGTCGCGGCCGCCGCGGGGGGCCTGACGTGGGCGATCGTCGAGGGCTCGCGGATCCGCAAGACCACGATGCTCGGCGTCGCGTCGGGGCTGGTCGCGGGCCTCGTGGCGATCACGCCGGCGGCCGGCTTCGTGACGCCGATGTACGCGCTCGTGATCGGCGGCGCGGCGGGCGCGATCTGCTACGGCGGCGTGCTGCTCAAGGGCAAGCTCGGCTACGACGACGCGCTCGATGCTTTCGGCGTGCACGGCATCGGCGGTGCGGCCGGCGCGTTGATGACCGGGTTGTTCGCGCGCGGCATCTACAACAACGGCCACGGTGGTGGGTTGTCGCTGCTCGGCAAGCAGGCGCTCGCGATCGGCGCCGCGGCCGCGTGGTCGGCGGTGGTGACGTTCGTCCTGCTCAAGGTGATCGATCGCCTGATGGGCCTGCGGGTGGACGCCGAGACCGAGCACGAAGGCCTCGACGGCGCGCTCCACGGCGAGTCGGCGTACGGCAGCCCAAGCGGGGCGGCGCACGGCACCTGAGGGGACGCCCTCCACTACCGCAACTTCGTAGCATTCAAGCTATTGGAATTCCTAAATTCTCCGAGGGGACGCCTTCCACTACCGCAACCTGGCGCCGGCGTCCGTTAAAACGGATTGCCCGTATCCGTCGTAGCGGATATACATCCAGTCATGAGCAACGGAGCCGCTGCCCAGGTCGTGAGCCTCGACGAGTACCGTCGCGCCCGCTCGTCCGAGCGGCGTGCGACTCCGATGGCGCCCGCGCAAACCGCGCCCACCATCCAGATGGCTCCCGCTGTTTGGGTATATTGGGTTCCGGTTTGGGTCTGGTGAAGAAGAAAGCCACAGAGCTCGCAGCGAAGCATGCATCGGACACGGCGAGCGATGCGGATCCGGTCGCGCCCACGCTGCCGCCGGAGTCCACGGATCTCGCGCCGGTCGTCGGCAGCAACCTGCGTCGGTTGCGCACGCGGCGGGGGCTGTCGCTCGAGCGACTGGCCCAGATCTCCGGCGTGTCGCGCGCCATGCTCGGCCAGATCGAGCTCGGGCAGAGCGCGCCGACGATCAACGTGATGTGGAAGATCGCGCGCGCTCTCGAGGTGACGTTCTCGGCGCTGATCAGCGCGCGCACGCAGTCGGGTGCGCTCGTGCTGCGCGCGAACCAGTCGAAGATCCTCACGAGCAAGGACCGCAGCTTCAGCTCGCGCGCCCTGTTCCCGTTCGACGAGCCGCGACGCGTCGAGTTCTACGAGCTCCGGCTGACCGGGGGCGCCGTCGAGGACGCCGACGCCCACCCACCGGGCACCAGCGAGAACCTCGTCGTCACCGCCGGCACGCTCGAGCTCGACGTCGCGGGCGACACCCACCGGCTCGAGGCCGGCGACTCGATCCTCTTCGAGGCCGATACGCCGCACGCGTACCGCAACCCGGCGACCACCGAGACGGTGATGTACCTCGTGATGACGTACGCCGAAGAAGTCGGCTGAGCGGTTCGGCGCGCGTCAGAACCGGCCCGACGCCGCGAGCCCACCGCCGCCCGCCGACATCCACCCGCTGAGGGTGGTGCCCTCGACCGGCGGGTCGGCGCTCGCGCCATCGGAGCGCGCGAGGTAGCGGATGATGCCGCCGACGAGCAGGGCCCCGCCGGCCGCCGCGGCGATCACGCCGATCCGGCCGTGGGACTCGGCCTTGTCGTCCTCCTCGAGGAAGACGTCGTGGTGCTCTCGCGACCGCTGCTCGGCGGTGCGCGCGGACCACAGGAAGTACGCGCCGACGCCGAGCCCGACGATCCCGACGCCGGTCAGCGTGTCGCCGAGCGGATCCTGCCACCACGGCGTCGACCCGGCAGGCCGGGGCGCTGGCCCGGCGGGTGCGGTGGCGGCGGGCGCCGTCGGCGCGGGAG
>JALZOI010000649.1 GCA_030857245.1 Myxococcota bacterium | reverse complement strand
CCCCCGCACTGTCCGCCGCGGGCGGGCTGATCGGCGGTCGCGCCGCCCGCGCCGGCACGTTCGCGGGGATCTCCGCGCTCGCGATCCCCTGCGTGCTGTGGCGCTCCCCGGTCGCAGCCACCGCGATCGTGCTGGTCGCTGCGGCGTTCGCCCTCGCCCAGCGGGCGCAGCTCACCGAGCGCTTCGCCAGCGGCCTCCGCCTCCATCGCACCGCGCTCTCGTTCCTCGCGCCCGCCGCGATCTCGATGCTCGTGCTCGTGGCCGCGCCCTTCGTGATCGGCCTCGTGCTCGGCTTCTACGACCACCACCACGGGACGTGGTCGTTCGTCGGGCTCCACAACTTCGGCGAGATCCTGTCGGGGGGCGGCCGGCCGCTCGATGATCCGTTGAACTTCTGGTTCATCCTCGGCGTCACCGTGCTGTGGACCGTCGCGAACGTCGCGCTCCACGTCACGATCGGCGTCGCGCTCGCGCTCGTGCTGTCGCGGTCGTGGCTGCGCGGCCGCGGCATCTTCCGGATGCTGCTGATCCTGCCGTGGGCGGTGCCGAACTACATCACCGCGCTGATCTGGAAGGGCATGTTCACCGGCGAGTACGGTGCGATCAACTCCCTCCTCGACGCCGCGGGCCTCGGTGGCGTGTCGTGGTTCAGCTCGTGGGCGACGGCCTTCTCGGCGAACGTCATCACCAACACCTGGCTCGGCTTCCCCTTCATGATGGTCGTCGCGCTCGGTGCGCTCGAGTCGATCCCGAAGGAGCTCTACGAGGCGGCGTCCGTCGATGGCGCGAGCGCGTGGCAGCGCTTCCGCCACATCACGCTGCCGCACCTCCGGCCGTCGCTCGGTCCGGCCGTCGCGCTCGGCGCGATCTGGACCTTCAACATGTTCAACGTGATCTTCCTCGTGTCGGCCGGCGCCCCCGGCGGCTCGACCAACACGCTCGTCGTCGATGCCTACCGGTGGGCCTTCGAGCGCGGCGAGCGCTACGGGATGGCGGCCGCCTACGCCACGATCATCTTCCTCATCCTGCTGCTGTGGACCGTGTTCGGCACCCGCATCATCCGCAACAAGGGAGACGACACGTGAGGTCGCGCCGTCCCAACGCGCTCGTCACGGTGCTGGTCTACGCCGCGCTGATCTTGCTGTGCGCGCTCGTCCTCTACCCGGTGATGATCATCCTCAAGAAGGCGATCGAGCCGGGTCGCCAGTTCGCGCTCTCCGCCTCGCCGATCCCGAGCGAGGTCACCGGCGAGCACTATCGCGAGCTGTTCAGCGCGCGCGGCGCGAACGGCCAGCTGCTGTTCCTGCGCGGTGGCATCAACTCGATCGTCGTCGCGCTGCTGACCTCCGTGGTCGGCGTGACCATCTCGTGCACCGCGGCCTACGCGCTGTCGCGCTTCCGGTTCCGCGGTCGCAAGATGGGGTTGACGATGTTCCTCGTCGTCCAGATGTTCCCGGCGACGCTGCTGCTGCTGCCGCTCTACGTCATCCTCAACAAGCTCGGCCTGCTCAACTCGCTGCTCGGGCTGGTGCTCGTCTACTCGACGACGGCGATCCCGTTCTGCGTGTGGACCCTCAAGGGGTACTTCGACTCGCTGCCGCGCGAGCTCGAGGAGGCCGCGCGCATCGATGGCGCGACGCCGTGGATGATCTTCCGCAAGATCATCTTGCCGCTGTCGCGCCCCGCACTCGCGGTCACCGCGCTGTTCTCGTTCATGACCGCGTGGAACGAGTTCATCATGGCGTCGACGTTCATGACCGATCAGACGAAGTACACGCTGCCGGTGCTGATCCAGTCGAGCGTGACCGAGCACAGCGCCGACTGGGGCCTGTTCGCCGCCGGTGCCGTCCTGACGTCGATCCCGGTGATGATCCTGTTCTACGTCCTGCAGAAGTACCTGGTCGGCGGCCTGACGGCGGGCGCCGTCAAGGGCTGACGCGCACCTCGGTGGTGCGGCGTGAGCGGCGCTGGCGGCTCCGCGATGGCCGCGCGGCGCCGCTAGATATCGATCAGCCCGCCGGTCCCGCCACTCTTCTTGCCGCCGCCGGACTTCTTGCCGCTCCCACCGGGGGGCGGCGGTCGCTTGAGACCACCGCCACCACCGCCGCGCTTGACGAGCTCGATCTTGAGCGTCGTGTCGGCGTCCTCGACCTCGACCTTCTGCTCGACGTCCTTGTAGCCGCTCGCCTTGACGACGACCTTGACGTCCTTCTTGGCCGCATCACCGAGGACGACCTCGTAGGTGCCGCCGGTCACTGCCTGGCCGTCGACCGTGACCTTCGCGGTCGACGCGATGCTCTCGGGCTTGATCTCGATCATCAGCTTCGCCGACTTGATCTCCGCCACCACCGCGCTCCCCGCGCCGGTACCCGCGACCGTCGGGACCGGCGCTGCGCTCCCCGAGCCCGCGCCCGCCTCGGTCGTCGAGGAGCCCGCGCTGCCGGTCGCCGGGACGGCGGGCTGGCCATCGGTCACGGACTTCGGCGGCACCACGTTCGGCGTGGCCGGCGCCGTGTCCTCGGTGCCATCGATCTTCGTGCCGACGAACTGCTTCTCGGTCGTCGCCGCGGCCTGGACCTCGTCGCCCGTCCCGAGCCCGAACAGCAGGCCGCAGAACACGCCGATCGCGAGCCCGGCCGAGACCACCACGGGGACCACCTTCGACGTGCCGGTGCGCGTCACGGGCGGACGCTGCGGCGGCTGCGAGCCCGGCGGCGCCGGCGGGTAGCCCATCTGCGGGTGCATCTGCGGATATGGATTCCCTGGACTGGCCATGTGACTCCCCATCGATAGACCCGCGCCTCGAGCGCGGGCTTTCAGTCTCTCTACCCGCGCCTCGAGCGCGGGCTTCAGTCTCTTGTCATCTCTAGAACCGTCCGGCGAGGACGAAGCCTCCACCGCCGGGTTTGACCCACGGGACCACGTCGACCTTGGCTGCGGCGAGCGGGGCCGTGCGGACGGTGCCAGCCTGGCGCTCCAGCGTGCGCGTCCGCCGGGCCGGGCGGTACTTCGCGAAGTACCAGTAGGTCGCGAAGCCACCCGCGACGACCGCACCCGCGATGCAGACGTCCGTGATCAGCGCGAGGCGCTCGCCGCTGGCCTTGGCGTCGGCGCGCTCGTCGGGCGTCGAGGCGGCATCATCGAACGTGCCGTGCTTGCCGACCGCGAGGAGGCCGGTGACGGTCGCCACCGTCGCGAACCCGACCGCGAGCCCGCCGCTGACGACGAGCGGCGCCTTCGACGGGCCGCGCGCCGTCACCGCGCGCGGCGAGTCGACGAGCTCGGAGTCGTCGCGCTTGACCGGCGGCGGCGCCCCCTGCTGGACCTCGAGGGTGTACGAGCGCTCGCTCTCGGAGCCCGCCTCGACCTTGATCTCGACGGTGCGCGACTGGTGGCCCTCGGCCGCCAGGGTCAGCGAGTACGTGCCCGGCAACAGCACGAGCGGCTCGGCGAGGGGGGTGGTGCCGACCTGCTCGTCTTCGATCGTGATCGTCGTCCCGGGTGGCGTGATCTCGAGCATCACGAAGCCGACCTTCATCGCCACGTCCTCGAGCCGCGCCGTCGCCTTCTTCACGAGGTCGGGTCGGGCACCGGTGGCGGTCATGGCGGTGCGGTAGTGCACGGCTGCGAGGCGGGGCTTGCCGAGCTTCTCGTACACGGTGCCGAGCTCGAACAGCGCCGTCGCATCGGCGCCTGCCTCGATCGCCTTCTCGTACGCGGTCACCGCGTTGTCGTACTGGGTGCGGGCGGCGTCGGGCTGCTTCGCCCGGGTCGCGGCATCGCCCTTGGCGACGAGCTGCTGCGCGGTCGTCAGCCACCGCTTCGCGACCTTTGGATCGGTGACCGGCGCGGTCGCGGCGGGCTCGTCTCCGGCGGTGTCGTCATCCGCCGTGACGGTCCCGATCGGCGCGATCGCGAACGCGAGCGCAACAGAGACGTACGCGAGCCTGCGGCCACCACCCATGGCGCCGAGCATACTACGAAGCCTCGGGCGTGCCGCTGCGCGTCGCGGCGCTCAGCTTGGCGATGTACTCGAGCGATCGCAGCGGACGGCCGACCAGGTTCTGGACCACGGCGATCATCGCGTCCCGCGCGGCGTGGCGGTCGGCCGGCGCGAACCGCGGGTCGGCATCGACGGCGCGCGCCGCCCCGGGGCTGTTCGCCTCCATGACGGCGCGCAGGTACGCCCGCGTCGAGACCTCGAACGGCCGCACGCCCGGGGTCCGGCTGATCGCGGCACACCGCCGGCAGATCGCGCCCCCGCGGCCCGGATCGAACACGGCGCCCTCCTCGAGGTCGTCCTCCCCGCACGCCGCGCACCGATCGATCGTGGGGCGCTGACCGGCGAGCTCGAGCAGCGCGAGCTCGACAGCGCGGAGCGCACCCGGCGAGGGTCCGCCCGCCGCGAGGC
>JALZOI010000648.1 GCA_030857245.1 Myxococcota bacterium | reverse complement strand
TGCTGCGACCGCACCAGGCCGACGCGGTCCGCGCCATCACCGCGGCGGTCGCCGCCCGCCGCCCGGGGTTCCTGCTGGCCGATGACGTCGGGCTCGGCAAGACGATCACCGCCTGGGAGGCGATCCTGCGGATGCCCGGTGCCGCCAGCGTGCTGATCGTGTGCCCGCTCGCCGTGATCGCGCACTGGCGCCGCACGATCGAGGCGATGGGCGACGGCGGCAAGGACATCGTCATCCTCAACTACGATCGCCTCGGCAAGCTGTTCGAGGTCAGCGATGCGGCGCGCAAGAAGATCCGCACGAAGAAGGGGCTCGCGCGCGCCGGCACCGCGCCGGAGCTCGACGTGATCGTCCTCGACGAGAGCCACCGCTGCAAGAACCCCACGGCCGCGCGCTCGAAGCTCGCCGCCAAGCTCGTCGCGAACGCCGGGTTCACGCTGTGGCTCTCGGCGACCGCGGGCCAGAACCCGCTCGAGCTCTCGTACCTCGCACCGCTGCTCGCGAGCACCACCGGCGCGCACGCGCGCGACCTCAAGGACTTCGAGCAGTGGTGCCTCGATCAGCAGCTCGGCATCACCCGCGGTGGGTTCGGCAAGTGGGAGTGGCGCGGCGACCGGAGCGACTGCGAGAAGGTGCGGCGCATGCTGTTCGAGCCGGCGAACGGGCAGGGTGCGGCCGGCATCCGGCGGCGCCCCGAGGACATCGCCGGGTGGCCCGCGATCAACCGGATCCTGACGCCGATCGAGCTCGACGCCGGAGCGCGCGAGCTCTACGACCAGGCGTGGACGGCGTTTCGCCGCGAGCTCGAGCTCGCGCCGCGGGGCCGCGATCCGAAGTCGGCGCTCGCGGCCTCGCTCCGGCTCCGCCAGAAGGGGTCGATGCTGCGTGCACCGGGGACGATCGAGCTGGCGCGCGAGCTGCTCGACAACGGCCACCAGGTCGCCATCTCGGTGGCGTTCCTCGAGACCCTGACCGCGCTCCGCGACGCCTTCGAGACCGGCATCGGCGCGATCAAGTGCGCGGCGATCCACGGCGGCTTGCCGGCCGCGGCGCGCGAGGAGGAGCGGCTCCGCTTCCAGCGCGAGGAGGCGCGTGTCGTGCTGTTCACCGTCGAGGAAGGCATCTCGCTCCACCAGGGCGAGCACGGCAATGCGCCGCGCTCCGAGATCATCCACGATCTGCGGTGGTCGGCGATCCAGATGGCGCAGATCGAGGGCCGCTGCCACCGCAATGGTCGGTTCGCGCAGGTCTACTGGGCGTACGCGGATGCGACCGTCGAGGAGAAGATCGCGCGGGTCGTCGCCGGCCGGATCCAGTCGATGAAGGAGATGATCGGCGACGACGCCGAGACGCTGCGCGAGATCGAGAGCTTGCTGCGCGCGTAGCAAGCGGCGGCTGCGACAACACTGCGACCGCTGCGACGGCTGCGACGCGCTCGCGATTCCGGATCGACCGTCACGCGAGCGCGCCTGCTGCACGCTAGGGTCTCGGCGATGTCGAAGACGCGTCGCGACGTGACTCGCCGAGAGCTGATCCGCGGTGGCCTCGCGGCCTCGGCGTTCGGGCTCATCTCCTCCGCCTGCAGTCAGACCACGCCGGCGGTCCCAGGACCGCGCGCGCCGGAGCCGATCAAGAAGCAGCGGATCCTGATCCTCGGCGGCACGGGCTTCCTCGGGCCGAAGACGATCGAGGCGGCGCTCGCGCGCGGCCACGAGGTCACGATCTTCAATCGCGGCAAGCGCGAGAAGCACCTGCCGCTCGAGCTCCGGGTCGAGCGCCTGTACGGCAACCGCGATCCCGAGCTGCCGGCCGATGACGAGAAGGGCCCCGAGGGCACGCTGCTGCACCCCGACGCGCGCCCGAAGGGGCTCGAGCAGCTCGTCGGTCGGACGTGGGACGTCGTGATCGACAACTCCGGCTACTTCCCGCGCATGGTCCGGGCGTCGGCGCAGCTGCTCTCGACGAGCGCCTCGCGCTACATCTTCATCTCGAGCATCTCGGCGTACGCCGACAGCCCACCCCAGGGTGGAGACGAGACCGCGAAGCTCGCGGAGCTCACCGATCCGACGGTCGAGACCATGGGAGCCGAAGGCGAGCACTACGGCGGCCTCAAGGTGCTGTGCGAGCGCGCGGTCGAGGCGGCGTTTCCCGGACGCACCGCGATCGTGCGGCCCGGTTACATCGTCGGCCCGGGCGATCCGACGGATCGCTTCACGTACTGGCCCGCGCGGATCGCGCAGGGCGGCGAGGTGCTCGCGCCGGGCGCGCCCGACGATCCGTTGCAGTGGATCGACGTGCGCGATCTCGCCGAGTGGCTGGTGACGCTCGTCGAGCGCGGAACCGTCGGGACGTTCAACGCGGTCGGACCCGCGCAGCCGGGTCGCTGGGGCGACGTCCTCGACACCTGCGTCGCGGCCGCGGGCAGCGGCGCGCAACTCACGTGGGTGCCGACCGCGTGGCTGGCGACGAACGGCATGGGCGGCGAGGATGCATTCCCGATCTGGACCGCGCCGGTCGGCAAGTACGCCGGGTTCCACCGCTGGAGCAACGATCGCGCAGAGGCCGCCGGCCTCACGTTCCGCCCGATGAGCGACACCGCCGCGGCGCTGCTCGCGTGGTACCCGAAGGAGATCGAGCGACGCGTGCGCGTCACCCGCGAGACGCTGGAGGCGGCGCAGGCGAAGGGCACGCCGCCGCCGAAGCTGGCCGATCCGAAGGCGCTGCGCGCGGGGCCGCCGCGCGAGCAGGAGCAGGCGCTGCTCGCGAAGTTCAAGGCGCGCTGAACGGCGCGAGCCGCTTCTCGAGGAGCTCGAAGCGGAGGTCGGCGCGGCGCGGCACGCCGAACTGGTGCTGATCGGAAGGGAACGGCTCCTTGATCCCGGTCCGCACGTAGCCGCGGCGCTCGTAGAAGGCGAGCAACTCGGTCCGGACGTCGATCACCTGCAGCCGCATCACCGCCAGCTGCCAGCGGTCGCGCGCGATCCGCTCGGCCTCGGCGAGCACGGCCTTGCCGCCGCCTCCGCGCTGGCGCGCGGGCTCGACGGCGAACATGCCGAACGTCGCGGCATCGTCCGCTGCGGTCGCGGCGACGTGCGCGCACGCGACGAGCGCGCCGCCATCCTCGGCGAGCAGCACGACGCTGCGGTCGCGCTCGATGCATGCCCGGATCTCGTCCGCATCGGTGCGGATGCCGCCCTCGAGCAACTCGGCCTCCGTCGTCCACCCTCCGCGACTGCTGTCGCCGCGATAGCATTCGTTGACGAGCGCGACGATCGCCGGGACGTCCTCGAGGGTGGCGTGGCGAAACCGCCAGGGCAGGGAGGTCGTCATCGCGGCCCGCTACAGCGTCACGAACTTCGTGCCCTGGAGCTGCTCGGCGAACCGGCACATGACGTCGCTGACGCGTGGCCAGCTCTCGAGGCCCTTGATCCGCCCCATCCAGCGCCGCACGTTGGGATAGGCCTCGAGCGTGCACCCGATCATGTCCCCCGCGGCCACGATGCAACCGCCGAGGTAGTCGGCGATCGACAGCTGGTTGTTCGCGACGAAGTCACGGGGTCCCAGCAGGTGCCGCTCGAGCACCTCGAACCAGAACGACGCCTTCTCCTTGCCGCGCATGATGGTGAGGTGCTGGTCCGTCTCGGTCGGCCGGCGGAGGTGCGGAAAGACCTGCGGATAGATGAACTCGTAGGCGAAATCCCGGTAGAGCTGGCAGTTGAACCAGTCCATCGCCTCGTCGACCTTCGCGCGAGCTTCGAGCGCGCGCGGATACTCCGGCGCGTCGAACCGCGCGGCGAGGTACTTGAGGATCGTCGAGCACTCGGTCAGCCGGAACGCGCCATCCTCGAGGGTCGGGACCTGGCGGTTCGGGTTGATGGCGAGATACTCGTCCTTGTAGTGCTCGCCCGTCACGATGTCGATCACTCGCTCGACGACGTCGATCCGCTTCTCGGCGATGAACAGCCGCACGGGACGGCTCGTGATCGAAGCCGGGTGCATGTAGAGCGTGAGCGCCACCTGTGGATCCAATAACACACTGCTACTTCGCGGTGATCGTGGCGTCCTCGATGAGGACGTCGTAGCGATAGCCGCCGCCGAAGTCCTTGTCGACCGCGACGGTCCCGCGCACGACCACCACGTCCCCCGACGCGACCGTCGCGGCGGTCGTGACCACGAGATCGTTGGAGCCCGCGGCGCCGGTGCCGTCCTGCACGTGCAGCCAGTTGCGGCCCATGATGCCGTCGTTGACCTTGACGACCTTGCCGCGCACCACGACCGGCTTGCCGGCGAGCGCGGCCTTCCCCGCGAACACCTGCGCGATCGTCTTGCCGCCGGTCGCGGGGGCGATCTTCTCGAGCGGCGCGGCGGGCGGCAGCGCGCCTGCGGCCCCGGCCCCGGCGTGCGGCGCAGCGC
>JALZOI010000647.1 GCA_030857245.1 Myxococcota bacterium | reverse complement strand
GGCCCGCACCGCCGGCGTCGCGCCGCGCTGGATCGCCGACGTGCAGCGCGCGGTCGGCGTGGTCGGCGCGCTGACCACCGACCTCGCGCGCCGCGGAGGCCGAGGCGACGTCGAGGGCATGCTGCTCCACGCCACCGACTACCTCGACCTCGTCGCGACCGTCGTGATCGCGTGGCAGTGGCTCGACCTCGCCGCCGTCGCGCAGGCCGCCCTCGCCGGCCCGCTCCCCCGAGGTCAGGCCTCCCGCGACGCCGGCTACTACCAGGCCAAGCTCGCCGCCGCCCAGTACTGGCTGGCCACCGAGCTCCCGCGGATCGATCACCTCGCCGCGCTGTGCCGTGAGGCCGAGGACTCGTACGGCCGGCTCGATCCCGACTGGCTCTAGGCTCCAGGGGCGCGAGGGAACACAGCGTCAGGGCGCTGTCGGATCCCGGAGGGCTCGTTCGTCATCTGGACAGGAGCATCCAGCCGGCCATCCTCTCGCTCGTCCTCTCCACCCTCGCCAGCGCGGCCGCCGCCGGCACCGCGCGGTTCGCACGCGAGGGCTACCACGCCGAGCTGCTGCCGATGCAGGCGCAGGTCGGCGCGGCCATGGCGCCGATGATGAAGGACACGCCGATGTACAAGTCGTACGCGGCGGTCGCGCCGGACCCGGCGGAGTTCCCCACGCTGCTCGACCGCGTCGGCGAGCTGATGCGGACGCCCTACGACTGGTCTGCCGACACCAAGCGCCTCGCGATGCCGGTGCTCCTCGTCTACGGCGACAGCGACATGTTCCGGCTCGACCACGTGGTCGAGTTCTATCGCCTGCTCGGTGGCGGCCTGAAGGACGCCGGCTGGCAGCGCGAGCACATGTCGAAGAACCGGCTCGCGATCCTGCCCAACGTCACGCACTACGAGATGTTCATGGCGCCGGCGATGGTCACGACGGTGCTGCCGTTCCTCGACGACACGCAGGTCGCGCCGAGCTGGGCCGCGCAGGTCGCAACGCCCCAGCCGTGCCCGGGCTCGCGCCGCGGGTCACTGGCACTGCGACGCGGCGGCGAACAGCTTGCCGCACGCGCCGTTGTCCTCGAACGCCGCGCACGCGTTGGCGCGCGCCGCCTTGAAGCAGTCGAGCGTCTGCTGCACGGTCACCGGGCAGCCCTCGGCATACGAGTGCGAGACGCAGGTCGCGGCGGTCTCGACCTCGAGGAACACCCCGCTGTTCGGGCCTGACGTGCACTCGTACTTGGTGCCCGGGCCTTCATCGAGCGAGGCGGTGATCAGATCGCACGCTTCCATTTCTTGCCTGGCGCTGAGCTCCGCCCAGCCACAGCCGAGCACGGAACCCGAGCACGACTCGTCATCATCGGTCGCGCACGCCGCGAACGGGAACACCAGGGACACGCACACGCACAGGAACAGCTTCTTCATCGAGTTCTCCTTGAGAGGTCACCCGGGAGACGCAGCACCGGCGCACGCTGCGCAGTGGTCGGACCACGGCTTGCTCGCTCGTCCCCGAGGCGCCCCGCTTGTTCCTGCGCGCGTGCCGTGGTTGCGTGCCGTCGTGACGACGAAGGTGCCGCGCACGGGGCTCGCCCCCGCCCTGGATGGCGCGCTGCGCTGCTCCTGGGGCGTGTCGACGCCCGACTACGTCGCGTACCACGATCGCGAGTGGGGGTTTCCGGTCGTCGATGATCGCCGGCTGTTCGAGAAGGTCTGCCTCGAGGGCTTCCAGGCCGGGCTGTCGTGGCTGACGATCCTGCGCAAGCGCGAGGCGTTCCGGGCGGCGTTCGCGAGCTTCGACCCCGCGATCGTGGCGCGGTTCGGAGCGCGCGACGTCAAGCGGCTGCTCGGCGACGCGGGCATCGTACGGCATCGCGGCAAGATCGAGTCGACGATCAACAACGCGGCGCGCGCCCTCGCGATCGCGACCGAGCACGGCTCGCTCGCGACGTACGTGTGGAGCTTCGTGCCCCCGCCGCGCGAGCGGCCCCGCCGGATGACGCTCGCCGCGCTCCGCAAGCTGACCCAGACGCCGACCTCGCTCGCCCTGTCGAAGGATCTCAAGCGCCGCGGCTGGACCTTCGTCGGCCCGACGACGATGTACGCGTTCATGCAGGCGATGGGGCTCGTCAACGATCACCTCGAAGGCTGCGTGGTCCGCGAGGCCGCCGAGGCGGCGCGTGCGACCTCCGTGCCCGCGTCCGCGCGCCGCAGCTCGCTCGCCTGACGACGGCGATTGCGACGGCGGTGCGCGCCCGCCCGGTGCACCTGGATGCTCCGTGACACAGCGATGACCGAACCGTCGGTGCGTGTCAGGCCCTCACCCGTCATCATCATCAGTGATGGTCGCGACTCCGCTCGCGAGACCCCGGTTGCGCGGGGTCTCGCACCACGTCGCCTGCTACGTCGCGGTCGTCGCCGGGGCGGTGCTCGTCGCGCTCTCCGGAGATCGCCGCACCATGCTGGTGATGGCGCTGTACACGCTGCTGCTCAGCGGCATGTTCGGCGTCAGCGCGCGGCTGCATCGCCGCGACTGGTCGGGGCGGTCCTTCGGCTGGT
Organism: Myxococcota bacterium; assembly: GCA_030857245.1. GTDB lineage: Bacteria > Myxococcota_A > Polyangia > Haliangiales > Haliangiaceae > JABFXX01. The sequence continues at coordinate 1,870 of JALZOI010000647.1, read as the reverse complement.
GGCGACGCGCCGACCACGCCATGATCTTCGCGTGCATCGCCGGCACGTACACGCCGTACTGCGTGCTGGGCCTCGATTCACCGGTCGGGGATCGCCTGCTGCTCCTCGGATGGCTGGCGGCGGGGCTCGGGATCCTGCGCGCGCTGCTGTGGCCGCACGCGCCGCGGCTCGTCACCGCCGGGCTGTTCGTCGCGGCCGGCTGGGTGATGGCCGTCTACTTCCCCGAGATCCGCGCCGCGATCGCGCCGCTGCCCTTCGCGCTGCTGATCGCGGGCGGCGTGTGGTTCACGCTCGGGGCGGTCGTCTATGCGATCAAGTGGCCCGATCCGGTGCCGACCGTGTTCGGCTACCACGAGGTGTTCCACGTGATGATCATCTGTGGCTGCGCGTGCCACTTCGTCTCCGTCGCGCACGTCGCGCTCGTCCGCTGAGCCCGCGGCCGCGCTGCGCCGCGGTCAGCCCACGCCGGCGACCATCAGCGCGCCCTGCAGCGCACCGACCGCGCCGCCGAGCACGCCGCCGACGATGATCAGCGTCGTCTCGTCCTCCTCGAACACGCCGCGCAGCATGCGCTCGAAGTCGGGCTTCGACAGCGCCGCGAGGCGGGTCTCGACGGTGTTGCGGATGTCGAGCTGGCGCTCGAGCAGCGCCTCGACCTCGGGGCGCAGCTTCGGGGTCAGCGCCATCATGCGGGCGAGCACCAGCTGCTTGATCTCGGCGACCTGGGCGTCCGTGACCGGGATCGGGATCAGGCCCTGGACCTTCGCCCACTCCTGATCGAGCCGGTTCGACAACAGCTGCGTGAGCTCGGCGAGCAGCTGCTGACCGCGCTCGCCGGTGATCAGCAGCTCGATGATGTTGCGCGGGGTGATGACCTCGGCCGCGGTCGTCTCGCCATAGTCCCGGGCGATCTCGGCCTGCCGCTTCGGGAACAGCCCCTGGTACGGGATGAAGCCGAGGTACCGCTTGCGCTCGTGCGGCCGGAAGATCATCTGGATCGCGAAGTAGTTCGTGATCAGGCCGACGATGACGCCGAAGATCGGCATCAGCCACCACCGGTTCATCGTCTCCCAGACGGCGATCTGCGCGAACCCGATGAGCAGGCCGAACACCGCGCCCGAGTACTCGATGAACTTGAACTCCTTCTTGCCGATCTGCTCGGTGAGGCGCGCCAGCCGCTCGACGTTCGGCCCCGAGAGCTGGCCTGCCACGAGGGCCTCGACGTCGAGGATCTTCGCGGCGCGCGGACGCAGCTCGTCGCCGAGCTCGCGCGAGATCGCGCGCGCGCGCTGCTTGACCTGCTCGATGACCATCGCCTGCATGGGCGGAGGCACCATCTGCCACGCCCCCGGCCGGATGTGCTCGGCCGCCGCGGCGATCAGCACGGGAGCCTCGGCGTCGAGCACGGGCAGCACCGCGCGTTCGAGCTCGTCGGGATCGAGCTTGGCCGCCATCTCGTCGGCGTTCATCAGCTCGTTCTGCGCGATCTGGCCGAGGTTCTTCGCGAACTTGTCGGAGTGCGCGTAGACGATGCCTTGCCAGCCGAGCGTTCGCTGCGCCGGCCAGAAGATCATCTTCACGGCCTGCCAGTTGGTCAGCCACCCAATGAAAGCGCTGACCGTGGGGACGGCCAGGAGGACGTAGAGCCAGTGCGGCACGGCGCGATTGTCGCATCCGGCGCGCCCGGAAGTCCGGAAGTCCGGTCCCGCAACGACGAGCTTCGCGGCCACCGCACGGGTCGCGCCCCTGAGCCATCCCCTCAAATCAGACCGAATACCGCGCGAAAGATTTCGTGACGACGGACCACCTCATCGTAGGCCTTCATGAGCGGCGCGAGCCTGTCGTCGCCCATCATCGGAATCGCCGCGTA
>JALZOI010000109.1 GCA_030857245.1 Myxococcota bacterium | reverse complement strand
CGCCGGCGAGGCCGAACAGCAGGACCGGCGCGAGGATGCCGGACGCCAGGATCGCCGCGAGCTCGCCCCACGCCGTGACGCGCCACCACAACCAGCGCAGCACGAGCACGCCGCCCATGCCGGCCCCGAGCAGCAAGCTCGTCTTCCACGCCGTCGCGATCGAGCCGAGCCGGGTCATGACGACGAGCGCGATCGCGAGGATCACGAGGTTCGCGCCGCGCGCCACCCACACGAGGTTGCGCGCGCTCGGCGTTCGCTTGCGCCACGCCTCGCACACGAAGCGCTTGTAGATGTCGTTGGTCCAGTACGACGAGCCCCAGTTGAGGTGCGTGTCGACGGTCGAAGCCAGGGCGGCGAGCATCGCCGTGATCAACAGGCCCTTGAGGCCGGCCGGTAGCGCGGCCATGCCGAGCACGTAGCTATACTCGCGCTCGGCCCGGGCGTGCTCGAGCGCGAGGTCGGGCGTCGGCGGAAACAGCAGCAGCAGCCCGAGGCCGAGGGGGATCCACAGCAGGCTGCGCACGAGGATCTGCGTCACGGTGAACCACACCGTGGCGTGGCGCGCGTCGCGATCGCTGCGGCACGCCATCACCCGCTGCGCGAGGTAACCCGTGCCGTCGGCGTTCATCTGCGCGAGCCACTGGATCGCGAACACCCCGAGCACCGCGAAGCCAGCGTCCTTGGCCTGGCTCGGCGTGAACCCGAGGATCTGCTCGGCGTCGATGCCGCCGGGCCCGCCGCCCGCGGCGAACCGCGCGCGGATCTCGTCGGGGAGCGCGGTCAGCCCGCCGGCTCGCTCGACGACGAACCACGCGAACGCGAACGTTCCCACGAGCATCAGCGCGAGCTGCGCGATGTCCGTGTCGACCACCGAGCGCAGCCCACCCGTCGTCGAGTAGAAGGTCGTGACGAGCAGGATCGCCGCGATCGAGATCAGGTTGTTGGCCGAGCGCACCCAGATGTCGGCCGGCCACGCGGCCGGGACCTCGCCCGCGATCGTGAGCGGCGTGCCGATCCACTCGGCGAGCGCGACGAACGTCGCGTGCAGCCCATCGGGGAACCAGCTCCACTGATCCCAGGTCAAGAACGGCTCGGCGATCCGGGTCGCCGCGAGCAGCACGAAGGACAGCACCGCGCAGTTGAAGATCGTGCCGAAGTAGACCGCCTTGATCCCGCGGAGCACCGCCGCCGCCGAGCCGCCGTAGCGCACCTCGGTGAGCTCGGCATCGGTGAGCACGCCGGCCTTGCGCCAGCTCGGCGCCAGGACGAAGCCGAGCAAGAGGAACGCGATCGCATAGATCCAGAGCCGCCACAGCGAGAACACGCCGGCCGTGGCGATCAGGCCGGTGACGAGCAGCGGCGTGTCGGCCGCGAACTGGGTCGCCGACATGCTGAGCCCGGCCTTCCACCCCGGGAGCGAGCGCCCGGCGAGGAAGTACTCGTCGAGGTTCGTGCTGGCGAGGCGCCGCGAGCGCAAGCCCATGAGGAGCGCGTACCCGACGAACAGCAGGACGATCGCGACGTCGATGCCGGCCATGGCGTCAGCCTAGCTCGCAGCGCCAGGGCCCCTCGTACTGGTTGGGGCTCAACGTGTTTCGGGTCGCCCGAGACCGCCAGGCCGCGGCGGCACCACCGCGCAGGCGGGGGGGGGGGTGACCGGGATCGCGGCGCACACCCGGACCCATCGACGCTGCGGGCGCACCGTCGCCCGGCTTCACGACGACGCCGAGCGCTCGGGCCGCCGCCGCCTCCGCTTGGCCGGCAGCGACCGGGAGCTAGGGTGACGCCCATGGGGCTCCACGTTCCCGAGCTGACGGTGCTGCCGCTGGAGCGCTACTGCTGAGCGCGGAGGCGCTGCGGACCATCATGGAGCGCATCGCCAGCCTGCGCGGGCGGCTGAGCGGGCGCGTCGTGTGGAACGTCAGCTCGACGGCGAACGGCGGCGGCGTCGCCGAGATGGTGCGCTCGCTGCTCGCGTACGCGCGCGGCGCCGGAGTCGACGCCCGGTGGGTCGTGATCGAGGGCGCCCCCGAGTTCTTCCGGATCACCAAGCGCCTGCACAATGGCATCCACGGCAGTGTGGGTGACGGCTCGCCCATCGGCGATGGCGAGCGTCTGGCGTACGAGGCGATCAACGCGAGCAACGCGGCCGAGCTCGCGCCGATGGTGCGCGAGGGCGACGTGGTCATCGTCCACGATCCCCAGCCGGCTGGCATGATCTCGGCACTCGCGGCGCGAGGCGCGTACGTGATCTGGCGCTGTCACATCGGCCAGGACGACGCGAACAAGGAGGTCGAGCGCGCGTGGCGGTTCCTCGCACCGTACATTCGCGATGCGCACGCCTACGTCTTCTCGCGTGCGGCGTACGTGCCGGTGAGCCACATCGATGCGCGTCGCGCCGTCGTGATCCCGCCGACGATCGACCCGTTCTCGGCGAAGAACCAGCTGCTCGAGGACGCCACCGTCCGCGGGATCCTCCAGCAGGCGGGGCTGATCCAGGGAACCGCCGCCCCCGGCGCCTGCGCCTTCCTGCGCGAGGATGGCACCCCCGGGCGCGTCGACCGCGTCGCCGATGTGATCCGCGAGGGCGCTCCACCTCTCGAGACCACGCCGCTGGTAGTCCAGGTGTCACGGTGGGATCGCCTCAAGGATCCGAGCGGCGTGCTCGCGGGGTTCGCGCGCCTGGATGCGGCGCAGGCCCGCGGCGCGCACCTCGTGCTCGCCGGGCCGAGCGCGGTCGGGGTCTCCGACGATCCCGAAGGAGCCAGCGTGCTCGCCACGGTGATCGCGGACTGGCGCGCGCTGCCGGTCGACATCCGGCAACGCGTCCATCTCGCGTCGCTGCCGACCGGCGACATCGACGAGAACGCGGCGATGGTCAATGCGCTGCAGCGCCACGCCACGGTGATCGTGCAGAAGAGCCTGCACGAAGGCTTCGGGCTCACGGTCACGGAGGCGATGTGGAAGGCGAAGCCCATCATCGCCACGCGGGTCGGCGGGATCCAGGATCAGGTCGAAGACGGCGTGCAGGGGCTGCTCCTCGCGGATCCGACCGACCTCGACGCCTTCGCCGCCGCGGTCGCTCGCCTGCTCGGAGATCCCGCCGAGGCGCGGCGCATGGGCGCACGCGGCCACGCCAGGGTCCTCGAGCGCTACCTCGGACTCGATTCACTCCTGCGCTACGGCGCCCTGATCGACGCGCTGCTGGAGTCAGGCGCGGTGACGCGGGTGGCGGCGCACCCGGCAGCCACCCCCGCACCAACGTGATCGCCTAGTCGTTGTCGAGGTTGCGAGCCGAGACGTCGCGCGGGTTGAAGTTGTTGTACGCGGGGTCGGCACTCTGGCAGGAGTTGGTCACGATCAGGAACACCTGGTCGCCGTCATCGACCAGATCGTCGACGCCGGTGATCGTCACGACCTGCGCGGTGCTGAAGTTGGCCGGCGTGAACACCACGCTGGTCGGGTTGACGGTGCCCTCGGTCGGGTGCGTGCTGGCCAGCGTGCACGTCACGTCCGCGAGCGGCTCCGTGGTCAACCGCATGGTGAACGTGGCCGTGCCGCCGGCCTCGGTCACCACGAGCAGGGGCGTCGCGTCGACGACCACGGCCGCAACGTCATTGTCGACGTTGGTGACGGTGACGTTCGCGGCATTGAGGCCGGCGTAGCCAAGGTCGGTGCTCTGCGCCGGCGCCGTCACGATGGAGAACACCTGGTTGCCATCGCTGGTCGCGTCATCGACGCCGGTGATCGTGACGACCTGCGCGATGTTCCAGTTCGCGGTGGTGAAGGTGACGCTCGCCGGCGCGACCGTTCCCTCGCCGAGATCGCTACTCGCGAGCGGGATGGTGACGTTCGCGGTCGGCTCGCTGTTGAGCACGATCGTGAACTGCGCCGTGTCGCCGAGCTCGGAGACGAACAGGCCGGAAGTCGGGGTCACCCGGATGCCGGGCGAGTCGTTGTCGATGTTCATCGCCAGGACGTCCGTGGGGTCGAAGCCGTTGTAGGCCGGGTCAGTGCTCGTCGCGGGCTGGAGCAGGATCCGGTAGACCTGATTGCCATCGGCGATCGCGTCATCGACGCCCGTGACGGTCACCGTCCGAGGCACATCCCAGTCGGCGGCCGTGAAGGTGAGGCTGCCCGGGGTCGCGATGCCCTCCGACGTGTCATTCGAGAGGACCTGGATGGTCACCGGCGCGGTCGGCGCGGAGACCAGGGCGACCGTGAACGTGTCCGTGCCGCCGGTCTCCGTCGTCAGGACCCCGCTCGTCGGTGTGACGGTGAAGCCGGGCGCCTCGTTGTCGATGTTGGTGACCGCGACGTTGGCGGGATCGAGGCCGGCGTAGCCGGCGTCGGTGCTCACCGCCGGGGCGAGCACGATCGAGTAGCTCTGGTCGCCGTCATCGAGCGGGTCGTCCACGCCCGTGACGGTCACGGTGACAGGAGCATCCCAGTTCGCGGGCGTGAAGGTCAGGGTCGACATGTCGGCCACGCCCTCGTCGGGCGCGCTCGACGTGACCGCGATCGTCACGTTGGCGGTCGGCTGCGAGCTCAGCACGACGGTGAACGTCGCCGTCCCGCCGGCCTCGGTCGTCTGGAGTCCGGCCGTGGGTGCCACGGCGATCCCGGGAGAGTCATCATCGAGGTTCGTGAGGGCGACCGTGCCCCCGTCGAGGTCCTCGTACATCGGATCGTTGCTGACGGCGGGACCGATCGCCACCGTGTACGCCACGGCGCCATCGGCGAGGTCGTCGTCGACGCCGGTGACCGTCACGGTCTGCGGCGCGTTCCAGTTGAGCGGCGTGAAGGTCAGGCTCGTGACCTCCGGAAGCCCCTCGCCCGGATCGCTGCTCGTGATCGCGAGCACGACGTTGGCGGTCGGCTCGGTGTCGAGCACGACGTCGAACATCGCGCTGCCGCCGGCCTCGGTCGTCATCAAGCCCGCCCGCGGGGTCACCGAGATGCCGGTGTCATCATTGTCATCGTTCGTGAGCATGACCACCACGCGGTCGGCGCCCGCTGCTTCGACGCGCACCTCGTAGGCGGTGTCGCCATCGACGACGTCATCGTCGACGCCCGTGACCGTGACGGTCACGGGGACGTTCCAGTTCTCCGGCGTCAACGTGATCGTCATCGGCGACACGACACCCTCGTCGGGGTCGCTCGTCGCGACGGTGATCACGACATCGTCGGCGGGCTGCGCGCGGAGCGCGACGATGAACGTCGCCGTTCCGCCCGCTTCGGTCGTGCGGAGTGACGGCGCGGCGCTCACCACGAGGGCCAGTTCCGTGGTGGTGGTGCCGATGTTGTCTCCACAGCCCACCGCCATGGACATCACGATCGCTGCCAGGCAGCACAGGTTCGAAGCAAGCCTCATGATCCGAGCGTCGCACAGGCGAGGCTCGCGTGCGTGCGACAGACACGCCTTGCTCCCGGGTGGGCCGGTTGTGCGAGGCCGCACAAACCTGTGGTGGGATTCCGGACGTGGCGGTGGGAGTCGGTGGTCGGCTGTGGCAGCAGCGTCCCGGCCGCTCAGCTCAGCAGCCAGGCGCGGAGCGAGCTCCCCGCGAGCACCATCACGATCACGCCGGGAACCATCCCGAGCACCGTGCCGGCGACGAAGACGTTGCGGCGGACCCGCGCGGCGCCGGCGACCGCGTTCACGATCATGAAGGGGCCGAGCGGGACCTGGCGCAGCGCCGCGATGCCGAGCACGCCGGTGCGCTCGAGGCGAGCGCGGATCCGGTGGACCCGGTCGCCACCGATGCGGGCCAGCCGGTCGGCGCCGATGCGCTGGCCGATCATGTGCCCGAGCAAGGTCGCGCACGCCACGCCGAGGACCATGCAGAGGACCCCGAACAGCGGCGAGAACGCGAGCACGGTGGTCCATCGCAAGAGCGAAGTCGGCACCATCGCGAGGCTGAGCAGCACGAAGGCGGGCGGAACCAACACGATCCCCCAGCCGCTCGCGCGGAGCTGCTCGGCACCGGCGAGGAGGCTGCGCGGCTCGATCACCGAGCGCAGCGGCGTGAGCGCCCACGCGAGCGCGAGGCCGAGCGCGGCCAGCGCCACGCACGTCACGGTGATCGTTCCCCGGCCCACCGGGCCACCGTAGCGCACGCAAGGGGGATCCGGCACAGCCCATTGCGAGGTCGTCCGCGCGAAGGCGATCACCGGGCGACGCGAGGCGGGGCGCTCACTCGTAGATCGTGGGCACGATCGCGGTGACCTGCGGTAGGGCCGCGATCGCGCACATGTCCGCCCACGCCGCGTCGGTCATCGCGCCGTGCGGGGTCACGCACTCCGTGGGGACCGCCGTCGGATACGAGCACAGCAGCAGGCCCGGTGTCGCCAGGCACCGCGCGCGGCCACCGCCGGGTGCGCAACTGATCGTGCTCGAGATGGTGCTCAGCGTGCTCAGCACCGCGGGGTCGTCGTCAGGCACGCAGAACTCGACGCTGCCATCGTTGCCGCACGCGTCGGCTTGCGTGAACTTGATCTCGGCGGTGTCGCCGCTCGCACAGCGGGCCAGCGTCGCGTCCGGCGCAGGTGGTGCATCCGGTGCTCCGGGCGACTCCGTCGCGGATCGCCCCGCGCAACCCGCGATGACCACCAGCACCACGCCAACACCGATGAGCCGCTCGAGCATGAGCCGACCATCGCACGACCACGGCCTCGCGGCGCGACGAATGTGCCCAAGCACTGCTCACGCGCATGCCGCGAGCAGCGCCGGTCCCCACTCGGTGACGCGCCAGTTGCGCACGCCGTCGACCGCCGCGAGCTCGTCGAGCGTCTGCGGGCCGGCGAGAGCGAGGCGATCGATCAGCCGCTGCGACATGACGATCGACGGGTCGAGCCGCGAGAGCCGGGCCTGCTCGTCACGCCAGGCGCGCAGGGCGGCGATGCGGCGATGGGCGGCGGCCGGCACCGTCGTGCGCTCGGCGCGCTCGCGCGCCGGCAGCTCGCGCTCGGGGAGCTCGAGCCCGCGCTGGATCGCGGCGAACACCACGTCGACCTCGGCGCGCTGGCGCGGATAGCGTGAGAGCGCATCCTCCAGATCCTCGATCGTGAGCGGGGAGCGCTCGGCGAGCGCGAGCAGGACGTCGGGGCCGACGATCTTGAACGGCGGCCGATCGGCGGCGGCCGCGCGCTCCTCACGCCACAGGTAGAGCTCGCGGAGCACGGCCTGCTGGCGGGGCGGCAGCTTCGCGGAGCCCTTGATCCGCCGGAACTCGTCGGGACCGGTGCGCTTCTCGGCGGGCGGCAGGCTCGCGAGCGCCGCGAACTCCTCGCGTGCCCACTCCGTGCGGCCGGCCGCCGCGAGCCGGGCGGTGAGCCGCGCCGCGAGCGGCATCAGGTGCGCCACGTCGGCGAGCGCGTAGGCCTCCTGCGTCGCGGTCAGCGGACGCTTCGACCAGTCATCCTTCTGGCTGCCCTTGCTGAGCTCGATGCCGAGCTCGTTGCGCACCAGCGCCTGCAGGCCGACCTCGGTATCACCGAGGAGCCGCGCCGCGATCGAGGTGTCGAACATCGTGCGGAACGTGACGCCGAAGTCGCGGCGCATCGTCGTCACATCGTTGTCGCCGCCGTGGACGACCTTGAGCACCGAGCCATCGGCGAGGACGGGCGCGAGCGGGGAGAGGTCGCGAAGCGCGAGCGGATCGATCAGGCACGACGGACCGCCGAACGCGGTCAGCTGGATCAGGCAGACCTTCTCCGTGTAGTGGTGGAGGCTGTCACCCTCGGTGTCGATGCCGATCGCGCTGTACGCGGAGAGCTCGTCGACGAGCTCCTCGAGCTGGTCCGCGGTGCGTATCCATCGGGTCGGTCCGGAAGTCACGGCGCACCATAGCAGCGCCCGATCGAGCGGTCAGCTCGCGCGCACGATCCGCACGCGGCGCTCGACCTCGCCGAGCTCGGTGTCATCGTCGTAGCCGACCTGCTCCGCGAAGCACTCGTAGCTGCCCGCGGGGAGCGGGACGAGCACGCGCGAGCCGCCGCCGGCGCTCCGGGCCTTGGACGCTCGCGCCGCCTTGCGGATCTCGGCGGGCGTGAAGGTCCCGGGCTCCGCCGGCAGCAGCAGCGCGAGCACGCCGCACCGCACGTGCACGCGACCGAGGCTCGCCGGCTTGCCCTTCGCGGGCAGGTGCACCACCGCCGCGAGCTGTCGCCGGGTCGCGGCGCTACGCTCGTCCACCTCGTGACTCGGATAGTACTCGAGCAACGCGATGCCATCGGGGAGCCCCCAGATCCAGGACCACCCGCACCCGCCCACGCTGACGATCACGCCGTGCTCCTTGCCGACCGCGAGCACGGGGTGCTTGCGGCGCTGGACCTTCAGCGCCCGCGCGAAGTCGCTCGGGTCGTCGTCATCGTCATCGTCGTCGTGCTGCGCGGGATCCTCGTCGTAGTCGTGGCCCTCGTCGCCCGTCCACCCGGCCGCAGCCTGCGCGTCGATCGCGAGGAACCAGAGCGACGCACTCTCGGCGTGCAGCGATCCGATCGCGTCCGCGGGCTTCGTGGGCTTCGTGGGCTTCGCGGGCTTCGCAGTTGCCGCCGCCGGCCGCAGCTTCGATCGGGGCGAGCGCTTCGCCTGCGGTACCGGGGTCTTCGCAGCCATCTCCCGGCCGACTATACGGTCGTCGATCCCCGTGCGCGCGGGTTCGACGCCTGGTTGACGCTACTCGTGCTTCGAGATGCAGAGGCCGGCGCCTACCATGAGCTGGGCGACCTTGTCGGCGTCGTCCTTGCTCGGCTCCTTCATCTTCGCGAGCTTGTCGTCGAGCTTCTGGTTGACGGCCTGGGCGCATGCCTTGTCCTTGCAGGCGCACGCCTCTTCCTTGAGCTTCTCGAGGGCGCCGACGTCGCCGCCACCACCGCAGGCAGCAGCGAGGGAAAACGCGAGAGAGAGACCGAACATCTGGAGGTGCTTCATGGGATTCCTTGGGGTTGAGCGCCTCTTCCTGGGCGCCGCACCCCCTGGTACCGGCACCGGCCCGGCCGTCGCACGAAATCGTACCGGCGCAGGATCACTCCGCGACGGAGACGTAGCGATACACGTCCTCGCCGTCCTCGTCCGCCGCCTTCTGCTTGTCGGTGATCACCGTCTTGCAGAGCCCCTTCACGAGCTTGCTCCCGGCCTTCGAGAGATAGTTCTGGCTGAGGTCGAGGCACTCGAGGTGCGCGAGCGACTCCTTCGCGGCGACGAGCGCCCGGGCGCCCTCGTCGGTGAGCACGCCGTGCGAGAGGTCGAGGGTCTTCAGGCCCTTCAAGACCTTGGCGCCCAGCAGATTCGTCGCGAGCTCGTCGGCGAACTCCGAGTTCTTGAGCCCGAGATAGGCGAGGTTCCCGAGATCGGTGCGGTCGAGCAGCGGCCGCACCTCCTGCATCGTGCACTCGCCACCGTAGTTGCTGGAGCCGTAATAGATCTCCAGGTGCTGGATCGCCGGCATCACGGCGGTGGCGATGTCCTTGCCGCACGATCTCGAGAGCCCACCGGTGATGAAGATCGCGCGCTCGAGCGCCGGCGCGTGCAGCTTGCGGACCTCGAACTGGCCGGTCTCGAGCTCCAGCACGCGCAGCTTCGGGACGGCCTTCCAGAGCTTGCCGAGGTCACCGGTGTGGTGCCAGCTGATCTGATCGACGTTGTCACCGAAGACGAGCTTGCGCGTCGTCGCGGGCGCCCGCCTGGCGAGCACGTCGATCAGGTCCTGGAGGTCATCTTCGTTGGGATCGCCGTTCGACATGAACGCGAGCTCGGCGACGTAACGTCCCGATGGATGCGCGAGCACCTGCTCGAGGATCGTCGAGAGCTCCCCCTTGAAGTCCTCGTGCGAGTACACGTCGTGGCTCAGTCGCACCCGGTAGATGAAGCCGTTGCGCCACAGGAAGGCATCCTCGTGGGTCTTCTGCCACTCCTTCTCCTGGGCCGGCGTACGCAGCTTCGAGACGCTGTTGTTCGCGCCACTGTCGTACACCTTCACGTGCTCGGCGAGCGGACCGAGGAAGTAGTCGGCGTGCTTCTCGATCAGGGCCTTGCCCTGCTTGTCCTTGTACGCGAGCTGGAGCGAGATCAGCTCGCCGCGCGGATCGCCCTGTTCCTGCAGCCAGTCCCCGAAGACCGCGTAGGCCTCGCGATCGCTGGGGTCGGCGGCGATCGCCGCCTCGAGGGCGGGGTTGCGCGCGTCGCGCTTGCCGATGGCGGGTGCGGCGTCCGCCGTCGTCGTTGGCTTCGCGCCCTTCACCGGCGGGGCCTTCGCGCCGCCGCCGACGAGCACGTAGCCCTTCTTCACCTTCTCGGCGACGACCTTGTCGTGCTCCTTCCGCGCCTCGGCGTCGGACGCGAACTGCTTGATGGTCGTCTGGCCACCCGCTCCGATCTTCCCGTACGTGGTGGTGAACGACTTGCTGGCGAGCTCGATCTCCCAGAACTTGTTCGAGGTGCCCTGCGAGAACTCGTAACGCGGCATCCGTCGAAGCTACACCCGGGCGCTCAAGGGAGGATCATGACGGCGAGCTCGCGCGGTCCCATCGCGACGCGGGCCGTGCAGCGCTCGAGCCCGTGACAGAGCAGCACCGCGGGATGTGCCTCGAGGTAGAGGGTCGAGAGCGCCACGCGCGCCCGCCCCGGCCGGATCGTCGCTGGCAGCGTGAAGCGGAAGCGCGGTGGCGCGATCGCGAGCTGGGTGCCGTACGTCGAGAAGTCATCGGGCTCGTAGATGTGCACCGAGGCTCCCGCCGCGTAGCCGCCCCATTCGTCGGTAGCCGGACTCCACGTGAGGGTGACACGGTCACCCGGCCGCAACCGGTTCGACGGTTCGATGCGGAGCTCGCGGCGCGCGAGCAGGTGCCGGACCGCCATCCGCCCGCGCCGCGGCCCGAGCGTCATCGTGACGACGGTCTGCGCGGTCGCCGCGAAGCTCGCGCCCGCGCGCGATCGATAGGTGGCGCCGATGCACGGCGACAGCAGGATCGGGACCCCCGAGATCATCGTCGGGCGTGCGGGCCCGCCGCGATGTTCCCGCACCAGCAGCTGACCATCCACGGCGACCTCGAGCGCCTCGGGCGCGACGAAGCACGCGCGACCGGTGCCCGTGATCGAGACGGTCACCTCGACGGGCGCGTCGAGCCGCTGCGACGCGTGCACCGCGAGCTCGAGCCCGGCGAACGCAGTCCCGGAGCCCTGCCGGGTGCCGGCGCGCGGCGCGCCGCAGCTCGCGAGTGATCCCGCGAGCACGAGCAGACCGAGCTGCGATCGCATGGCAACGCTAGGACGCGAACCGCTCCCAGCGCGTTGCCTGGCCGTGCGAGCTTTCAGCGCGCGCGCTCAGCGAGCGGCGCGGAGCTCGGCCTCGGCGGCGAGCCAGTCCTCGACGTGGCGGCCATGGCCGTAGCCGCGGGCGACGAAGCGCGCGAAGGCGAGCCGCGCGATCTGCTGGTGATCGGGGGCGGCGGGCGCGACCGGCAGCGGCGCGGGCGCGGCCTCGGCCACTACCTCGGGCACGACCTCGGGCACTACCTCGAGCACGACCTCGGGCACGACCTCGGGCACCACGATGGTCTCCGGCAGGGCGTCGGTCACGGGCGCGATCACCGTCGGCTCGATCGCGATCGCTGCCTCGTCCGCCGGGCGGGTGAGCCGCTTGGGCGCCGGAGTCGTGCGCGTGGTCTTGCGGCTCGTGGAGGGCTGCTTCGAGCGTTGCTTCGCCATGGCCCACTGGTCACACGGGGCGCGCCGCGGGGCAAGCTTTGTGCAGCGGCGGCCGAGCAACCTATCCGAAGTCGTTGAGGTGGTCGCGCCGCTCCCGGATCCGCGCGAACAGGTTACGGCGGCGCTGGTCGATCAGATCGTCGTAGGCCTGCGGTGCCGCCACGCGCGTCGGGCTCACGTCACGTGCGCTGCAGAACTCCTCGTAGGCCTCGATCTCCGGCCGGAGCTCGCGCCGGACGATCTCGATCATGATCGCATCGTCGAGGAACCCGACCACGGGCACGGTGTCGGGGATCAGATCCTGGGGCTCGGAGAAGTACGCCAGCGCGCTGACGACGCTGCCCCGCAGCTCGTCGGCGAGCGCGAACTCCTGGTCGCGCATCATGTCGATCATGCGGCGCAGCATCAGCATGCGCTGGGCGATGAAGCTCGGGACCTGCGCCTGCTCGACGGTGCGCAGCAGCAGCTCGGCCGCGCCGAGCACGTCGGCCTCGACCAGGTGCTGGGAGGCGGCCCTCGACGTCCGGAGGAGATCCCGGAAGTAGGCGAGGTCGCTCTCCGAGAGCTCCAGCGTGATCTTCATCGAACCACGATACACCCTCGCCAGAAAGATCGGGCTCGCATGCGACTCGCCACCCCCATCGGCATCCAGGTGGCATGCAAAGCTGCTCTCCGATCCTCCTCGCCACCCTCGTCGCCTGCGGTGGCGCCGCACCGCCGGTCAGCGGTCCCGTCCAGCCCTTCGAGACCGAGCGCGTCCACACCGCGGGCCAGGTGCGCCTGTGGGTCCCGGATGGCTGGGCCGTCGAGGACACCGCGCCGGACGCGCTGATCCTGACCGCGCCCGATCGGGGCGTCAGCCTCTCCGTCTCGGTGCTCGATGGGCAGGATCTCGGCTCCGCGTTGCTCGGCGTCGCGACCAGCGCGCTCGTCGGGTTCGACGATCTCCAGCTCGTCGGCACGCCCGTCGACATGAAGATCAACGGGATGGCCGCGCTGTTTCAGGACGGCCGCGGCACCTACCGTGGTCAGCAGGTGGAGCTCTCGGTCGGCGTGATCGACACGCCCGCCGACAAGTACCTGCTCGTGATCGGCGAGGCCGAGCCCGGCTTGCTGCCGCGCCACGAAGCCACGCTCCGCCAGTTCATGGATGGCATCAAGCCGCTCTGACGTCCGCTCGCCGCGACGGTCACCGTTCATCGGCGCTTGTGATCAACCCCCTAGAACTGCCCGCGCCGGTGCAGCTCGACGAAGAACGGCAGCGCCTCCTGGACGAGATCGAGGCTCGGGTCCAGCTGCTTGCCGATGCCCTCGGTCACGGCGATCGCGACGTTGCACATCGTGTAGACCGGGTTCACGCGCACGCGATGGCGGCGCAGGATGTTGAACATGTCGAACGCGACCGTCGACACCTGGACCTCGCCGAGCGGCTTGCCGTGGTAGCGCTTCACGAACGCGACGACCTCGCTCTCGTAGGCGGCGTAGTCGGGCACGCCACTCGACAGCTGCGCCATCAGCCGCGCCATCACGGTGCCGTCGCCGCCCGCCCAGCCTGCGAAGTACTGGGCGAAGGCGCGGCGCGCCGGCTCGTCGAGCTCGGCGACGAGCCCGAGGTCGAGGATCACGATCCGGTCGGCCTCGTCGACGAGCAGGTTGCCGGGGTGGAGGTCGGCGTGGACGAAGCCGTCCGCGAACACCATCTTCAGCAGCGTGCGAAAGCCGATCCGCGCGAGCCGCGTCGGGTTCGAGCCGCGCCGCGCCGGCGCGTCGAGGACCTTCGCGCCCTCGACGAAGTCCATCGTCAGCACGGCGCGCCCGCACAGGGCGGGGTACAGCGTCGGGAAGCGGACGTCGGGATCCTGCGCGAAGCTGGCGGCGAAGCGCCGGTTGTTCGCGGCCTCGACGCGGAGATCGAGCTGCGCGTGGATGGCGCGCCCGAACTGGTCGACGCTCTCGACCGGCGCGAGCAACCGGAACGAGGGCACGAGCGCCACCAGGCGCGCGAACATCCGCATCACCGCGAGATCGAAGCGGACGAGGGCGTCGAGCCCGGGCCGGCGCACCTTGACGGCGACCGCCTCGCCGGTGGCGAGCGTCGCGCGATGGACCTGCGCGATCGAGGCCGACGCGACGGGCGTCGGGTCGAACGTGGCGAACAGCTCGCCGATCGGCTGGCCGAGCTCCTCGCGGATCGTGCGCTCGACGTCGCGCCACGCGAACGCGCCGACGTCGTCCTGCAGCCGCGTCAGCGCGCGGATGATGTGCGGCGGCAGCAGATCGGGGCGGGTCGACATGATCTGGCCGACCTTCACGAAGGTCGCGCCGAGCGCGATCAGCAGGCCCGCGAACCGCTGCGCGAACCACGCCTGGCGCGCGGGCTTGCCGCGCAGCGCGACGAGCAGCCCGAGCCAGCCGCCCAGCCACACGACCGCGTGGAACAGCAGCAGCGCCGCGACCCACAGACCGCGTCCGATGAAGCGCAAGACCTGGATGGCGGGAACCCTACACGACGGCGTGGGGCGCGACCTGAGGGATCCCCTCGTTTCGGCAGCGTAGGCGATTGGAATCGCTCCGGAATTTGACCGGGAATTTCGGCCTTCTCGCGCTGGTTGCGGCGGCATGATGAATCGCCGCGCGATGACGAGCTTCGT
>JALZOI010000646.1 GCA_030857245.1 Myxococcota bacterium | reverse complement strand
TCCGGGTGGTCTGCGCCAACGCCGAGTCCGAACTCGCCATGCTGCTCGCGCCCCACATGCGGCGTCCGCGCGAGGCCAAGAAGCTCGTGGCCAACATCCTCGCGGCGCCGGGCAGCGTCGCTGTCACTGAGGACGCCATCCACATCCGCCTTGCTCCTGCAGCAAATCGCTCCGAACGGGCGGCGATTCAGCACCTCTTCACTGCCATCAACAAGCGTGGACTCACGCTCCCTGGCGACTCCAAGCGCCTCCCGCTCCGCTTCAACCTCCAACTTCTATGAATGCACCGTTATGAACTCTGGAGCGCGCGAGGCGCGTCGCGCCTTGCGGACAGGCACAACCTCGGGGGAACGGCGCCCACCCAATACCGGCCAGTGAGGGACACCTGAAAGTATCCGCTGCATGAGCCCTGGCTGGTGAGCTCGTCGTCGGTGGCGCCTCGTGTCCTCGATGATCGACACGAGCAGCACGACGACAGAGACGTGGGCGAGGCGCGTGCAAGCGTGGCGCACGAACGGAAAGCGAGCGGAGGAGTTCAGCCGGCACGAGGCTACGCGGCGAGCACGTTGCGGTGGTGTCGTCCGGACCGTGACGGCAGTGCCGGCGCCCGCGCTCGCGTCGCCGTTCGCGGCGATCATGATCGACGTGACTTTGACTGGCGTCCGCGTCGCGTCGGCCCAGGAGACCCTGACGATGGTCCTCGACCTGGTTCGCACGGGAGCCGCGCAATGATCCCGCACGGCGTGGAGGTCTTCATCGGTCTCGAGCCGATCGACCTGCGCTGGGGCTTCGATCGACTGGCCGGCATCGTCGCTGACCGACTGACGCGCGAAGCTCGTAGCGGCGGGCTGTTCGTGTTCTTCGGCAAACGGCGCGAGGCGCTCAAAGTTCTGTTCTTCGACGGCACCGGGCTGCGCCTGTTCTACAAGCGGCTTGATCGCGGCACGTGCGTTTACCGCTCGCGCCCGAGGGCACGACGACGCTCGCGATCGAGGAGCGCGTCCTCGACGATCTACTCGACGGTGTCGACCTCGATCCTCCGGTTTCGCCGAGGCGCCGTGCGACGACGCACTGACGCGTCGATTCCGATGTTGGATCTCGACAGCGGGATCGCGGATCGGTAGACGAGATCTGTGATCGAGGATCGGTCGGACGCGACGAGCGGAGCGCTACAAGCGCGGGTCGCCGAGCTCGAAGCCGCACTCGTGGCCGAGCGACGCCGCGCCGACGCCGCCATCTCGACGGAGCGTGCTCGCGCAGCCGAGGCGCTCGCGGCCGAGCGCGCGCGCGCTGACGAAGCGATCGCCGAGCGCGACCGGCTGCGCGACGTGTACCGGCATCTGCAGCTCGAGGTCGAGATGCAACGCCTACTCGTCGTCGCGAAGGCCGAGCGCATCGATACCCAGCAGCTCGAGCTCGACTTCGCCGCCAGACTGCGCGAGCTCGACCTCCTCGCCGGCCGGCTGCCCGGTACGGACGATCCGGAGACCGATGATCCGGATGGGCAACCACGGCAAGATCCGCAAGGGCAAGAAGCGGCCGACCGGCCGCCGCAAGCGCTCCGACCTCGCTCTGCCCGAGGAGTGCATCGAGCTCGTCGATCCGGCGCTCGAGGGCACGGCGCAGCGCATCGGCAGCAGGACAGCTACAAGCTGATGTGGCGGCGCGCCGGCTACATCCGGCTGTTCATCGCGCGCGTCAAGTACAAGGTCGGCGACGGCGACGCCGCGGACGACCGCCACCACGGAGCGGCCCGCCGAGTTGCTCACGCGCTCGATCGCCACGCCGTCGCTGCTCACGCACGTCGCGAGCGGCTGTGCGACGGGCTGCCGCTGCACCGGCAGGAAGATCGGTTCGCCCACCTCGGCGTGCCCATCGATCGCGCCTCGATGTCGCGCTGGCTCGAGGATCTGGGGATGTCCGTCGGCACGATGGTCGTCGCCGCGATGCGCACCGACGCGCTCGCCCACGCGTTCTGCATCTCGACCGACGCCACCGGCGTGCTCGTCCAGCCGATCGCCGGCGCGAAAAGCGTCGCGCGTGCACGCGCGGTCACTACCGCGTTCAGATCGCCGACGCCGACCACGTGTTTTTCGAGTACACGGCCAAGGAGACCAGCGCCTCCGTCGGCGAGCTGTTCCGCGGCTTCGCCGGGTACATCCAGGCCGACGCCAAGAGCGTCTACGACCTGTTGTTCAAGCCGCCCGATCAGCGACCGCCGCCAGACGACGGCACCGTCGATGACGTAGTCCGACACGAGGTCGGCTGCTGGGCGCATGCGCGCCGAAAGTTCTGGGAGGCCGCGATCACCGAGGACGTTGTCGCGCGCGAGGCCCTCGCGCGGATCATGCGGATCTTCGACCTCGATCGGTCGTGGAGAAAGCTGCCAGCCGCCGAGATCAAGTCGCTTCGCGAGATCCATCTGCGACCGCTCACCGACGCGTTCTTCGCGTGGGCAGAGGGCGAGTACGAGCGTTCGCAATCAACGCGGCCTGCTGCGCACCGCGCTCGGCTACGTGTGCCAGCGTGGCCCGCTCACCCGGTGCCACGACGACAGTCGGCTCAAGCTCGACAACAACGCCTCCGAGCGCGAGCTCCGCCGCGTCGCCGTCGGTCGCAAGGCGTGGATGTTCGTCGGTAGCGACGACCACGTTCAGGCCGCCGGCAACCTCAATGACCTTGATCTCCTCGGCTCGCCTTCACCGCCTGGATCCCGAGGCCTATCTTCGCGTCATCCGCGGCCTGCCGCACTTGGCCCCCTCGCGACTGGCTCGTCACCCGCGCTCGCCTCGATCCTGTCGAGCTCGAGTGCGAGCTGGGTCCGCTCACCCGTCCCGCCGTCCTCGTCGGAGCAACCGGCTGCGCGCTGACCGGATCGTTGTCACGCACTCAGTCTGACATCACGCTGCGAGCCGCGGAAGACGGGGTTCGTGCAGCGCATACAATTTCAAGTCGACAGCAACACGCGGTGCTACCCACTGACGGTCACGGACACGTACAGCCGGATTGCACGGTGTTGCCGTGGACTCCCGTCGACCGACCTTCTTCCGACGAAGAAGTGGCTCGCGCGGACGTTCCCCGAGTGGGGTCTTCCGGAACGCGGCGTGACGATCCCCTGGGCGAAGCACTCCACCTCCGCGCACGCCGCGGCGTGGCGATCCCCGGTGACACAAGTTGCGCGAAGAACATCATCTCAGCGCACGCCACGACGTGCCGATCCCCGGTGAGCGGCTCTTCCGACGAAGAAATGGCTCGCGCGGACGTTCCCCGAGTGGGGTCTTCCGGACGCGGCGTGACGATCCCCTGGGCGAAGAACTCGACCTCCGCGCACGCCGCGGCGTGGCGATCCCCGGTGACACAAGTTGCGCGAAGAACATCATCTCAGCGCACGCCACGACGTGCCGATCCCCGGTGAGCGGCAGCGCGCGTGCCGTTGGAACGGGAAGCGGTATGCCGAGGCCGCGCTTGTCGACGCACCGGAGCATCACGCAAACGGCCCCACCTCGACCAGGCTCGACCACTGACCGGCGCCCCATCATCGAACGGCGAGATCCCGCCCGGGACGACGAACTGCGCCAGACCCGCCTGGGAGGACATGGATCACGCCAGGGAACCAGTCAGATGAGGCGCCCTCGCGGCCACGTCTGACATCGCAGAGGGCGAATGCGACCGGATGCTTTGCGGCGAGCGCCCGAAGCCCGAAGCGCGCATGCGATGCCACGCCACGCGGCCAGACCTGTGAAAGCGACCGGCTGCTTTGCGGCGGGCGCGCGAACCCGAAGCGCGCATGCGGACGCCACGCCACACGTCGCAGGGCGGCGAATTGCCGACCGATCGGGACCACGCTGTCGATCGATGTCCGCGGGTCCGATGACTGGACGCACCGCCAACCACTCTCCGCTCCCCACGCGCAGGCCAGTCGCCATTCCGGTACGGCGTTCGCTGCCCGTTCGAGTGGCCACCGAGCTCGGGTGTCCTCCCGCGGCACGGGCCGTCACGCGCGACCACCGAAGATCGCGCGAGCCGGTTCGCTGACGCTCCCAGCCAGCCGGTTCGCGGACTTCCCAGCCAGCCGGTTCGCGGACGCTCTCGCCGGCTCGCGTACGCTCCCAGCCGCCGCCCCCGTCGCGACCGCATCCATGCGCTCGAGCTCGCGCGACGGCGACGCCACCACGCGATCCCGGGGCGCACCGTCGGAGCCGCGGTATGTGAGCTCGGAGCCTTGTACGCTCGAGCTGCGTCGCCACCCGCCGCCTGGGTTCGCCACTGCTACCGCGGCGCGACGTTCGGTCGGTGCGTCGCCGATGCGACAACCCCCACCACGTGGTGCACGGTCGCCTCGTGGCGAACCGGCGCCGAAAAAGAGAGAAGGCCCACTCGTGCGAGTGAGCCTTCAAAACCCCGGCAGCGTCCTACTCTCCCACA
>JALZOI010000108.1 GCA_030857245.1 Myxococcota bacterium | reverse complement strand
CGCGATCGTCGATCGCGCGGACGTGGTGCTCGTGACGTGCGCGGGGAGCCAGCACCCGCTGCTCGGCGACACGGTCTTCGATTGCGTGGTGATCGACGAGGCGACGCAGGCCGTGGATCCGCTGCTGCTCGTCGCGCTCGGCCGCGCGAAGGTCGCGGTGCTCGCCGGCGATCCCAACCAGCTCGGGCCGGTCGTCGTCGGCGGCCCGGCGGCCGAGGCGACGCTCGGCTCGACGATCTTCGAGCGGCTGGTCGGCCAGCAGGGTGCGGTGATGCTCGAGCAGCAGCACCGCATGCACACCGAGATCATGACGTTCCCGTCGCGCTCGATGTACGACGGCAAGCTCGTCGCATCACCCGCGGTCGCGAGCCACCGGCTCGAAGATCTCGTCGCGGTCGGCCCGGATCCGCTGCGGCCCCGCCCGCTGTGGCTGATCGACACCGCCGGCAAGGACTGGACCGAGCAGCGCACGGACTTCGAGCCCGGCGGCTCGCTCAACAACCTGCCGTCGTTCCAGTTCGACCCGAGCACGTTCAACAGCGGCAACGCCGATCGCGTCGCCGCCGAGGCGCGGCGGCTGCTGTCGCGCGGCCTGCCCCCGACCGAGATCGCGATCATCGCGGCGTACTCGGCGCAGGCCCGCCGGCTGCGCGAGCTGCTGCGGGCCGAGCGCGCCGCGGGCCTCGAGATCGGGACGGTCGATGGCTTCCAGGGGCGCGAGAAGGAGGCCGTGATCGTCGACCTCGTGCGCTCGAACGAGACCGGCGAGATCGGGTTCCTCGCGAACACCCGGCGGATGAACGTGGCGCTCACGCGCGCGCGGCGGTTCCTCCTCGTCATCGCCGACTCGGCAACTCTCGGAGAGCACCCGTACTACGCGGCGTTCCTGGCGTACGTCGACGAGATCGATGCGCACGGGAGCGCCTGGAGCGACGACGCTCCGACCCTTTGACTCGCACGGGACATCCTGCGACAACCCCCGGGTCGTGATGAAGCACCGCACGTTCTTCGCCTTGGCCCCCTCGGCCCTCGTCCTCGCCCTCGCGCTCGGCCTCGCCGTCACGGGCTGCAGCCAAACCTCCGACCTCCCCCCGATGCAGGAAGAGGCCAACGGCATCGTCACGAACTACGCCCCACGCCTCGAGGACCTGAGCCGCCGGGGGGCGTCGCTCGATCAGCGCGGAGGCGCGATCCGGGTCAGCACCCCCGACGCCGCGAACGCGCTCCAGCTGTTCCGCACGACCTCGGGCCGCCTCGCCGAGCTGCGCGGCATCGTCGAGACTGCCCCGGGCGCGATCAACACCGCCACCGCGACCGGCAAGCCCCTCGAGCTGCAGCGCGTGATGGACTCGCTGCGCCAGCGCCTCGACAGGGGCTTCACCGAGGTCAGCGCGAACCTCGACGCGGTCGAGAACTGGATCGAGAACGCCGAGCGGGTGCGCAGCGAGCCCGCCGGCACGGCCCGCTCGGGCGCGGCGCCGACGTCGTCGACCCCGCCGGGAGCTGCCGGCACGCGCGGCGCCGGCGGCACCGCGCCTACGCCCTAGTTTCGTTCGCGCTATGCTCGGGGTCATGAAGATCCCCACGCAGCCGAAGGTGATCATCCGCAGCTGTCGTGATTACGACCCCGAGCGGATCCGGACCATCATCCGCGAGGGGCTCGAGGAGCTCGGACTGCGCCCGTTCGGGCGCACGCTCGTCAAGCCCAACCTGGTCGCCGCCGGCGAGCTGTTTCCGCACGCGTACACCCGCCCGGAGTTCGGCGAGGGCGTGCTCCGCGCGCTGCGCGATGTCGGCGGCGCCGCGATGACCGAGCTCGCGGCCGGCGAGCGCTGCGGGATCACGGTGCCGACGCGAGTCGCGTTCCGCGAGTCGGGCTGGGACACGATGCTGAAGAAGGTCGACGTCAAGCGGTACTGCTTCGAGGAGGAGCAGCAGGTCGAGATCCCGATCTCGCACCCGAACCGGCTGCGCGACTACCTGTTCACGCCCGAGCCGATCGCGCGCGCCGACTTCTTCGTGAACTGCCCGAAGTTCAAGGCGCACCCCTGGACCACGGTGACGTTCTCGCTGAAGGCGTACATCGGCATCCAGGACGATCGCCACCGGCTGATCGATCACGATCACAAGCTCAACGAGAAGATCGCGGATCTCCAGCACATCGTGCAGCCGTCGTTCATCGCGATCGACGCGATCACCGCCGGCGAGGGCCGGATGCTGACGCCGACGCCATTCCCGCTCGGCCTCATCATCATGGGCAACAGCCAGGTCGCGTTCGACGCGGTGTGCTGCTCGATCATCGGCGTCGACCCGATGTCCGTCGATCACATCCGGCTGGCGTCGGAGTACGGCTTCGGCAGCACGGACGTCTCGCAGATCGCCATCACCGGCGACGTCACGCTCGCCGAGGCGCAGGCCCGCGCGCAGGGCTTCAAGGTCGGCCTGATCCGCGTCGAGAAGTACTTCGAGGGCACGAACATCACGGCGTACGCAGGGCCGCCGCCCGCGTCGGAGGCCGGCGAGTACTGCTGGGGCGGCTGCCCCGGCGCGATCGAGGAGGCCATCGAGATCCTGCGGGTGTTCGACAAGGACTGCGACAAGAAGATGCCGCGCCTCCACGTCGTGTTCGGCAAGTACCGGGGCGACATCGACGCCAAGCCCGGCGAGAAGGTGATCTTCATCGGCGACTGTGCCGACTGGAAGGGCGCGCTCCACGGCAAGCCCGTCGAGCTCAAGAGCATCTACAAGGATCGCAGCACGCTCGATCCACACAGTCCGAAGACCGAGGACATCTTCGTGAAGCTCGCGGCGGCGAAGTACAAGCTGCGCGGTGACGTGGTGCGGCTCGAGGGCTGCCCGGTCTCGGTCGCCGAGCAGGTGCTCGCGCTGTGCGCGGTCGCCGAGGGCACGGGCCTGAAGAATCCCTACTACGATCGCACCAACGTGATGTCGTTCGGCCGCGCGTACCTCGGCTGGAAGGCACGGGTCACGCTGAACAAGCTCCAGCGCAAGCGCTACCAGCAGAACGGGACGTTCCTGGAGCGCGGCCAGGCGGCGCCGGAGCTGGCGTGATCGGGCCGTGGTGGCCCAGCGCACGCGCGCGGCCGCCATCCGCGTTGCCGGGCCTGCGGCGCACCCTGCCCTACACGCTGCGGCGGCTCCGCCGGCCCGTGCGAGCGATGCTGCGCTCGACGGTTGCCGCGGCGCCGATGCCCGTGAATGATGAGATCATGATCTTCGATCAGCCGCCCCCCAAGCTGCCGGTCGCGACGCTGGTGCCGCGCGAGTCGCGCGTCCAGGTGCTCGCTGACCTCCGGGCCTGGTTCGTCGCGCGCTGGCGGTGGTTCCGCCCGCGCACCATCCCCATGATCGTGGCGTTCATCGGGATGCTCGCGGTGATCGGCTCCGCGAACTATCTGCGCAACTACGCGCTGCAGGGTCCCGAGCGGCTCCAGCTAGCGCCCGCGACCGACACCGGAGCGCCGGGCGCGCTCGTGTTCCGGTTGTCCTCGAGCACGAGCGATCGCTGACGTGGATCGTCCGCGGTGATCGCAGCGCTGGCGAACGCGCTGCCGATCGCGTTCGAGACGGGCCACCCTGGAAGTGATACCGGGGGCGCTGTTCGTCGGTGGATCGACCGCGACGGTCGTCTCGACTGAGTCCCGTCACCCCATCGGTCGTCCGTGCGATAGCCTGGCGCGTATGTCGATCCGTGCCGTCCACCACCTCAACTGCGGAACCATGTGCCCGATCGCCGGGTTCCTGCTCGGGCAGCGCGGGTTGCGCGGTCACATGGTGTGTCACTGCCTGCTCGTCGAGACCGAGCGCGACGGGCTCGTGCTGGTGGACACTGGCTTTGGCACGCGCGACGTCGACGGCCACACGCAGTTCTCGCGCACGTTCCGGATGCTGACGGGGCCCCGGTTCGATCCCGCCGAGACCGCGCTCGCGCAGCTCGAGGCCCGCGGGTTCCGCGCCGCCGACGTCAAGCACGTCGTCATCACCCACCTCGATCTCGATCACGCCGGTGGGCTCGTCGACTTCCCGCACGCGAGGATCCACCTGCACGCCCGCGAGCACGCGGCGGCGATGGCGCGCACCTCCTTCAAGGAGCGCGAGCGCTACCTGGCCTCGCAGTGGGCGCACGGCCCGGCCTGGGAGGTCTACACCGAGGACGGCGACGCGTGGCGCGGGCTCCCCGCGATCACGCGGCTGCGCGGGCTCGACGCCGACATCGGCCTCGTCCCGATGCACGGCCACACGCGCGGCCACTCCGCCGTCATCGTCCGCGACCGCGCACGCTGGCTCGTCCACGCCGGAGATGCGTACTTCCACCATCACTCCGTCGCGAGTGGCGGTGGCGGCACGGTGCCCGTCGGGTTCGCGGCGTTCGAACGCGCGACCCAGATGATCCCGGCGGCGCGACGCGCATCGGTGGGTGCCTTGCGCCAGCTCCGCGAGCACTATCCCGACGTCGCGATGTTCTGCGCGCACGATCCGGCGGAGTACGGCGAGCAGAGCGCTGCTCCGTCGCTCGCCGCGGCGGGCTGACGGCCACCGACGCGTCGACGGCGCGCACGGATGACCCGGGCGCACGCGGCGATCGGTGCGTCGCGAACGATCGGTAGGAGACCGTCGTGAGGGGACGGGTCGCGGCGGACGGGCGTGACAGGGTCTCGCCATGACGACATCCCGACGCAGGTTCCTCGGATCGATCGGCGTCGGGGTCTCGGCCGTGGCGGTGGGCGCGTGCGGCAAGGAACGCTCGGAGCCCGCAACCACCACGTCGCCCGCGCCGCCCCCGTCCGCCCCAGCGCCGTCGCCTCCGCAGCCCGCGCCCTCGAAGAACAAGGCCCCCGCGCTCGGCGACATCCCGCTCGCGATGAAGGGCCCGATGCCCAGGCGTCCGCTCGGCAAGACCGGGATCGAGGTCTCCCTCCTCTGCCTCGGGGGCTACCACCTCGGCACGCTCGCCGACGAAGCGGCGGCGACCCGGATCGTCCACGAGGCGCTCGACCACGGGATCAACTTCTTCGATTGCGCGTGGGAGTATCACGACGGCAAGAGCGAGGAGTGGCTCGGCAAGGCGCTCGCCGGACGCCGCGACCAGGCCGTCGTCATGACGAAGGTGTGCAGCCACGGCCGGGACGCCAAGGTGGCGATGCAGATGCTCGAGGACTCACTGCGGCGACTCGCGACCGACGTCATCGACCTCTGGCAGATCCACGAGGTGATCTACGACGACGATCCGGCACGTCACTACGCCGCCGACGGGGTGCTGACCGCGCTCGACAAGGCGCGGACCGCGGGCAAGATTCGCCACGTGGGGTTCACGGGACACAAGGATCCCGCGATCCACCTCGACATGCTCGAGCGCGGGTACGCCTTCGACGCGTGTCAGCTGCCGCTCAATTGCTTCGACGGGGCGGGCTTCCGCAGCTTCGAGAAGCAGGTCTTGCCGGTCCTCGCGAAGCGCGGGATCGCAGCGCTCGGCATGAAGTCGATGGGCGGCCAGGGCGAATCTGTGAAGCAAGGCGCGGTCAGCGCCGCCGACGCCCTCGGCTACGCGATGAGCTTGCCGATCGCGTCGCTCGTCACGGGGATCGATTCGGTCGCGGTGCTGCACCAGAACCTCAACCTCGCCGGCGGATTCACGGCATGGCCGGCGACTGCGATGCAGGCGCTCCGCGATCGGGTCCGCGCGCCCTCCGCGGATGGCCGCTTCGAGCTGTTCAAGACGTCGAAGAAGTACGACGGCAAGCCGGGGCGGGAGCAGCACGGCTTCCCGCCGCCGGACGAGCTCGACAGCTGACGGATCGAAACCGAGACCGAAACCGAAACCGAAACCGAAACCGAAACCGAAACCGAAACCGAAACCGAAACCGAAACCCGGACTCGGATCCGGTCTCGGTCTCGGTCTCGGATCCGGTCTCGGACTCGGATCCGGTCTCGGACCCGGTCTCGGTCTCTCAGGCCTGAAGCACGATCTTCATGACCTCGTCTTCCTTGTGCATGAACATGTCGTAGCCCTTCGCCGCGTCATCGAGGTTCATGTGATGCGAGACCACGAAGCTGGGATCGATCTCGCCCTTCTCGATGCGCTCCAGCAGTGGCTTCATGTAGCGCTGGACGTGGCACTGGCCGGTCTTCAGCGTCAGGCCGCGGTTCATGAACGGTCCGAGCGGGAACTTGTCGACGTACCCGGCGTAGACGCCGAGCATCGCGACGATGCCGCCGCTCCGGCACGCGAGGATCGCCTCGCGCACCGCCATCGGCCGGTCGAGCTGCAGCTTGATCTTCTGCTTCGCGTTGTCGACCGCGAACTGCAGGCCATGGCCGTGAGCCTCCATGCCGACCGCGTCGATGCAGGCGTCGGGACCGCGCCCCGCCGTGAGGTCACGCAGGACCTCCTGGACGTTCGAGTCCTCGTAGTTGATAACGTCGGTCGCCCCCGCCTTCTCGACCGCCATCTTCAGCCGGTACGGCACGCGATCGATCGCGATGATGCGCTCGGCGCCGAGCAGCTTCGCGCTCGCGATCGCGAACTGCCCGACCGGGCCGGCGCCCCACACCGCCACGACCTTCTTCGGGGTGATCTCGCACATCTCCGCGCCGAAGTACGCGGTCGGAAAGATATCGGAGAGGAACAGGACCTGCTCGTCGGTCAAGGTCGACGGGACCTTCAGCGGGCCGACGTCCGCGAACGGCACCCGGACGTACTCGGCCTGTCCGCCCGCGAACCCGCCCGTCAGGTGGGAGAATCCGAACGCACCCGCGGTCGCGTGCCCCATCAGCTTCTCGGGCAAGAAGCCCGTGGGGTTCGAGTTCTCGCAGCACGAGAACAGCCCCATCTGACA
This sequence comes from Myxococcota bacterium, assembly GCA_030857245.1. GTDB lineage: Bacteria > Myxococcota_A > Polyangia > Haliangiales > Haliangiaceae > JABFXX01. Next base: position 7,543 of record JALZOI010000108.1, on the reverse strand, counting down.
GGACTCGCAGTTACCGCAAGCGATGTCGAACGGCACGACCACGCGGTCGCCGACCTTGAGGTTCTTGACCCCCTTGCCGAGCTCCACGACCTCGCCCATGAACTCGTGGCCGAGGATGTCGCCCTTCATCATCGACGGCATCATGCCGTTGTAGAGATGGAGGTCCGAGCCACAGATCGTCGTCGACGAGATCTTGACGATCGCGTCGCGCGCGTTCAGCAGCTGGGGATCCGGGACCTTCTCGACGCTGACGTGCTTCTTGCCCATCCAGCAGGTGGCTCTCATGACACGACTCCCTTCCGCGGCTGATGGGCTTCCGGCGGCGTCGGTGACGCGGCGATCGCCGGGTCGGAGGCTCGCGCGGGCACCGTGCTCGAGCTGACCTGCGAGCGCGGCGCGGGGTTGGTGTACTCGGCCCGGCGACCTTCGAGCGACGGCTGCGCGGGATGCGGACCCTTGTGCCGGCTGGCATCGGAGAACAGCACCTCGCCGGTCTCCATGATCTGCTTGAAGCGCCGGAGGTCGCCCTTGACCTGCGGCTTCGTGACGAGCTTCGCGATCAGCGCGCTGGGTCGTGCCCCGAGCGCACCGACCTGCATCTCGACGCGGACCTCGGTCATGTCGCGGCCTGGCGCCTTCGCGAACGTGACCTTGCCGCGGGTCGTGAACGTCGAACCTTCGGCCGACTCCCACGCGATCAGCTCGCCCGGCCGATCCTGCGTGATGACCGCATCCCACTCCACGGTGCCACCGATGGGCAGCTTGGCGACCCAGTGCGACGTCTTGGCCCCGGTCTCCTGGACCGACTCGAGGTAATCCATGAACTGCGGCAGCTGCTCGAGCTTGCGCCAGAACGCGTACACCTCCGCAGGGGGCCGGTTGATCGTGACGGAGAAGATCACGGGCTGGTTGGCGTCCTCGTAGGACCGCGCGACCCGGCGACTCGCGATCACGTCGAGCACGGTGGTGCCGGCAGCCGCCACCATCGTCGTCGCAAGCCGGGTGCCGCTCGTCCGCTTGGTGCCCGCGGCCAGTCCGAGCAGCGCGACATCGAGCAGGTCCCCGACGACGCGCGCCATCACCGGCAGCGGCCGGCGAGGCTGCAGGAGGATCGCGATGCCGGTGGCGAGCTCGCGCACCCCGTGGAGCCGAAACGCGGTCGCGGTGACTCCGCCCGGATCGATCCCGAAGGTGCGCGCGAGGAGATGCGGCGCCGCGAGCTCGGCGATGCCGCGTCCGATGCTGAACCAGCCGAGCCCTCGAGCGAGGACGGCCCCGTCGGGTAGCGAGTCGGAGTCGGAGCGTTGTACGCCCCTCAGTGCCGTTAGAGAGTCCACGGGTGCTCCTTGCGTGATGTGCTCGACAGCACGGAGCAAGGTGTGTTCCACCGTGACACGCTCAGCACGTGCATGTCGAACGCCTGTCCGAGCGCCCGTGACACCAGGGCGCGGCCGCTCGGCGTCGTCGCCCGGGAGCGGGGACGCGGAGCTGCTCAGTGCTTCGACTTCGCCGTCGCGCCGCCGGTCGGTGCGCCCGCCGGCGCACCGGGTGCCGTCGCGTCGGGCAGCGTCAGCTCGGCGAGGGCGTCCTGGAAGCGCACGCGCGAGAGCATGATCTTCTCTTCCTGATCGACGAGCTCGATCGTCGTCTTCTGCACGCGGTTCGAGATGTCGCGCATCTTCGTCTTGAGGTGACTCATCAGATCGTTGCCGGTCTTCACCGCCTGCAGCGTCACGATCTGGCCGTGGAGCTCGTCCATGCGCTCCTTGTAGTCGCCGAGCCGGCGCCGCAGGCTGGCCTGCTCCTGCGCGAGATCGATGAGCGTCTTGTGGATGCCGAGCAGCCGGCGCAGCTGCTCCTTGACCTCGGGGGTCCCGTCCGGCGCCTCGACGTAGACCTTCATCATGCCGAGCGTGACGTCGGCGTTGAGGTCGAGCGTGCGCTCCATCGGCGTCGCCTCGGAGATCTCGACGGTGCGGACCTCGTTTGGCTTGAGGTCGACCTGGAACAGGTGCGCATCACCGACGCGCTCGAACGCCTCCGGCGCGTGGAGCAGGGTCCAGCCCTTGGTGATGGTGTGGCGGATGAACACCTTCGCCGGCTCGCGCAGGCGGTTCGTGATCGTCAGCTTCTTGTTGCGGATGTGCTGGACCTGCGCGGTCAGGATGCCGCGCTGGAGCGTGACGAGCTTCGAGAGCTTGTTCTCCTCGTTGTCGTTGCGCTCGACGACGATCTGCCGATCGAGGGCGTACGGCACGACCGCCGACGCCTTCGGCGGGATCGGCTCGGTGAGCCCCTCGCCGATGAACCGCTCGTTGCCGTACACGGTGACTGGCCCGGTCTCGAGGGTCGACGTCGTCGGGTTCATGAAGCGGACGGCGCGGAAGGCGAAGTTCGAGTTTCCGCGTTCGCTCTCCGCGTCGTAGAGGTACACGACCTCGCCGTCGGTCTCGCTGCGCACCATCGACACCATCGCCGACGCGCCCTTCTCGACGGTCATCGGGGTCGGGCTCGCGAAGTGGCTCTCGCCCACCGGCTGCGCCGTGAGCTCGGCGGCGGCCTTGCCGGCCTGCTGCGCCCGCTGCTCCTCGGGCGACACGGCCTGGGCGACGAGCCGGACGCGCTCGCCCTGGTTCGCGGCGACCTTCGTCACGACCTTGATCCGCGCGGGCGGCACGCCCTGATCGATGAGCTGGTTGCGGACGATGTTCGCCCGATCGCTGGCGCGGCGCTGCGCGTCGCCGCCGGCGTTGGTGTCGGCGTAGCCCTCGACGACGATCGTCTGGTTGGACTTCGCGAGGTTCGCCGACAGCTGCTTCATCTTGGCGTCGCCCTGCGAGACGCGCGCGTCGTAGGGCGCCGGCGGCGGGCCCGCATGCACGGGGGCTCTCGCGGGTGCGGATGCGGTGCGCGTCCCGCCCCGGCTGCGCGACGACGCGCTCCGCACGGGGCGCGGTCGCGAGTCCGCGACGCTGTCGACCGACATGGACTCCTCGGCGTCCCCCTGGTCTCGCGTCGGGCGCGGGGCGTCCCGCATCGCGACCCGCTCGCTCTTCTTGTTCTCGGGATGGCCGTCGGGCCGCCGGATCTCGTCGTCGCCGAGCTCGCCGATCAGCGCCTCGCCGCCGTTCGCGTCCGCGGCCTGGCCCTGGCCATACGGCGAGATGCCGGTCGGTGGCGCGACCGCGAAGCGCTCGGCATCCGCGAGCGTCTCGCGCTGCACCTGGCGCACGCTCCACAGGTCGTAGCGGAACGATAGCGCCGAGCTCGAACCGACGCCGACGAGCACGCCCTTCCAGTCCTCGCCCGAGGTGTTGTCGACGATCGCCCAGCCCTCGAGCATCACCTTGCCCTTGTTCCCGACGACGACGCGGTAGCTCGGCTTCCACGCGGGGGATTCGGTGACGTAGGTCAGGACGACGTCGGCCTTCTCCTTGCTCGGCAGCTGGAGCTTCATCACGAGGTACGCGCCGTCCTGCGCCTGCTCGCGCGGGATCGAGACCGGCAGCGGCTGCTTCGAGATCGCATCGACCACGGTCAGCGACTTGAGGAAGTCATCGACGCGATCGCGGGGCACGCTGACCGTCAGGAACCCGCCCTGCACCGTCGCGCGGCGCTCGTAGTACGCGACGCCATTGCGGTAGACGACCACGCGCCCGAGCGCGACGTCATCGACCTTGACGAACGTGGACCGCGTCTTCGGACCGCAACCGGACGCGAGCGCAGCAGCGAGCAGGAACCCAGCGAGACGCTTCTTCATGGTCCCTGGCCAAACGCATGGCGCGGGGCCGGGGTCTAACTCGGTCGCTTTCGCCCACGTTTTGTTGGCTTGCTGGTGTTGCCCGCACCGACATCGCCGTCCGCCGCCGCCCCCGTCGTCCCCGGTTGCCCGCTGCCGGCTGCCTCCGGCCTGCCGCCTGGTGCGGAGGCTCTGCCTGGTGCGGAGGTCTTCGCCTTGCGCTCCTCCAGCTCCTCGAGGCTCCGCGGCCAATCCTCCTTGAGCAACCGCGACAGCGATCGATCCGCGAGCAGCCGCCCTTCCGTCTGGCAGGTCGCGCAGTAGTTCGCCTCGTTGTCGGCGTAGACGATGCGCTGCACCGGTGTCCCGCACACCGGGCAGGGCTGCCCGTACTTGCCGTGCACCGCCATCTCGGGCCGGAACGCCGTGACCTTGTCGGGGAACCCGTCGCCGACCTCGTCGCGCATTCGCTGCGTCCACGTGGTCAGCGTGGTGACGCACGCATCATGCAACCGCGCGATCTCCTCGGCGGTCATCGCCGACGTCATGCGGAACGGCGACAGCTTCGCGGCGTGCAGGATCTCGTCGGAGTACGCGTTGCCGATGCCATCGAACAGCGTCGGATCGGTGAGCGCGCGCTTCACGGTGTGGCGCTCGCTGGTCAACCGCTCGCCGAACTGCTCGGCGGTCGCCGTGTAGACGTCGAGGCCGCCACGATCGAACTCCGCGAGGCCGGCCGAGCCCGCGACGAGGTGGAGCGACGCGCGCTTCTTCGGCGAGGCCTCGGTGAAGATCAGCGTGCCGGTCGGGAAGTCGAAGGCGGCGAGCCCGACCTTGCCCGGCACCTTCGCGCCGCGCTCCTTCCAGCGCAGGCGCCCGGCGATCATCAGGTGGATCACGATCCAGCGCCGCCGCTCCGCGGAGCCCGGCTCGCCCGCGGCCGCGACGCCCGGCGGCGGCTCGATCCCGAGCAGGATCCGCTTCCCCATCCGCTCGATCGCGACGACCGTGCCGCCCTCGAGCTCGCGCGGCGACGGGGCGAACGTCCGCAGCACGAACACGCTCGCGATCCGGATCCGCTCGAGCACGTGGCCGACGGTCAGCGCGCGCAGGCGCTCGACGTAGACGGCGACGTCGGGCAGCTCGGGCACCGGGTCACTTCTTCTTCGTCGCGGCCTTCTTCTTCGGCGCCGCCTCGGCAGCCGCGGCCGTCTTCGACTCCGCCGCGATCGCCGGCTTGCGGTCCTCGCTCGCCGACATCCCGAGGCTCGCCTTCAGCGCCTCCATCAGATCGATGACCTTGCCGGCCGGGGCCTCGGGCTGGATCGTGATCTCCTGGCCCTCGATCTTCTGCTGGATGAGCTCGCCCATCCGCGCCTGGACCTCGTCCTTGTACTTCTCCGGCGTGAACGTCTCGTGCGCGATCTGCTGGATGATCTGCTTCGCGAGCCCGAGCTCGGCGGCCTTGATCTCCGGCATCGCCGGCAGCGGCACCTCGGTCCACGGCTTGACCTCTTGCGCGTAGCGCAGCTGGTGCATGATCAGGCCCTCGTGGAACGGGCGAAGCGAGATGATGTACTGCTTGCCACGCGCCGAGTACGACGCGATGCCGACGAGCCCGGTCTCGAGCATCGCGTCGCGGATCAGCTTGTAGGCGCGCTCGCCGCCCTTGTCGGGTCCCAGGTAGTAGCTCTTCTCGACGTAGAGCGGATCGACCGCGGACGCGGGCACGAACTCCTCGAGCGCGATCGTCTGCGTCCCCACGGCATCGAGGGCCTTGAGCTCCTCCGGGGAGAGGATCACGTACTGCCCCTTCGCATGCTCGTACCCCTTCACCGTGTGCTCGCGGTCGACAACCTCGTTGCACTTGGTACAGATGTACTGCTGCTTCAGCCGCGCGCCGTCCGCCTCGTGCAGCATGTTGAAATGGATGTCGCCGGAGGTCTCGTTGGTCGTGTAGAGCTTCGCCGGAATGGAGACGAGACCGAACGAGATGGTGGCAGTGCCGATCGAGCGTGCGGGCATATGAAAATAATTGTAGCGGGCTGTCGTGACTGATCCCAAAGATGACGAACCGGGAGGCCTCGCGGCTTACCGTGCCAAGCGAATCGGAGGTTCGACACCTGAACCGATGGCCAGCACGGTCGTGGCGGAGCCGAGCGCGCCCGCGCCTGCGGGAACCCCCGGCCGGGGCCCGCGGATGTTCGTGGTCCACCAGCACGCGGCGACCCGCATGCACTGGGATCTCCGCCTCGAGATCGACGGCGTGCTGTGCTCCTGGGCGGTGCCGAAGGCGCCGTCGATGGACCCCGACGACAAGCGGCTGGCGGTCAAGGTCGAGAATCATCCGCTCGAGTACGTCCACTTCGAGGCCGTCATCCCCGACGGCAACTACGGCGCCGGTCCGATGATCGCGTGGGACCGCGGGCTGTTCCGGCCGCTGGTCGATCCGGTGCAGGGCCTGCTCGACGGCGAGATCAAGTTCGAGCTCTACGGCTACAAGCTGCGCGGTGCGTTCACGCTCGTCCACACCGGCAAGGGCAAGCGCGGGCAACAGTCGGGGCGTGGCTCGGATGCCTGGCTGCTGATCAAGAAGCGCGACGAGCCCGCGCTCCAGCACCTCGCCGCCGGCGCGCCGCTACCGGAGACCTCGGTGCTGTCGGGGCTGACGATCGACGCCCTGGCGGCCGGCGCGCCCGAGCACCAGCGCGTGCTCGCCGAGGTCGCGACGCTCGGCCTGCCCCGCCGCGCGCTGCCACCCGGCTCGTTCGAGCCGATGCTGTGCCACACCGCCGACGCGGCGTTCTCCTCGCCCGACTGGATCTTCGAGCTCAAGTACGACGGCTTTCGCATGCTCGCATTCGGCGGCGCGGGGCAGGCGGCGCTGCGCTATCGGTCGTCGCAGGATCCCACCATCCGGTATCCCGAGATCACGGGTGCGCTGCGCGCGCTGCCGGTCCCGGGCCTCGTGCTCGACGGCGAGATCGTGATCTTCGACGACCACGGCAAGCCGGACTTCCACAAGCTGTCGTTCCGCGGCCAGCTCCACCGCGCCTCCGAGGTCGCACGCGCCGCACTCGCCGCACCGGTGACGTACGTCATCTTCGATCTGCTCGCCGCGGGCGGCCACGACCTGCGCGGGCTGCCGTTGCTCGCGCGCAAGGCGTTCCTCCAGCGCTTGCTCCCCACCATCGGGCCGCTGCGCTATGCCGATCACATCCCGACCCACGGCGAGGCGCTGCTCGCGCAGATCGTGGCGCGCGGCCTCGAAGGCGTCGTCGCGAAGCGGGCGGCGGCGCCGTACCGCTCGAGTCGCTCGAAGGACTGGCTGAAGATGAAGGCCGACCCCGAGGCCGACTTCGCGGTCTGCGGCTACACGAAGGCGAAGCAGTCGAGGGCCGGGTTCGGCGCCCTCCACCTCTGCGTGTGGCGCGACGAGCGCTGGGTGTGGGCCGGCAAGGTCGGCTCGGGCTTCGACGACAAGCTGCTCGTCGAGCTCAAGCGCGTGCTCGACGCGCACCCGACCTGGCGACCGACGTTCCCGCGCCCGGAGGCCAGCAGCGATGCGCGCTGGATCGAGCCGACCCTCGTGGTCCAGGTGCGGTACCGCGAGTGGCCCGCCGACTCGTCGCTGCGGTTCCCGGTGTTCGAGCGGCTCCGCCCCGACAAGCAGCCGCGCGACTGCGGCATGCCGATCCGCCACACCGGCGAGCGCGCCGACGACGACGGTGCTGCGCCGATCGTCGACAGCGGCCCGATCGCCGCGGTGCCGCGACCGCCGGGGTCGCCCGCGTCGCGCGAGCC
>JALZOI010000645.1 GCA_030857245.1 Myxococcota bacterium | reverse complement strand
CGACGACGCCGCCGCGGAGCGCGCGCTCGACCCGCTGACCCGGCCCGGCGCCGATGTCGACGCCGCGCGCCGGCGTGATCACCACCTCGACGCGGTCCCGGTTGTCGAGCTCGATCAGCCGGAGCTCGCCCTGCGCCAGCTGCTCGACGCGCCCGTCGACCGTGACGTCGCACAGGTGCGTCCCCGGCCGGGACTTCCCCCCGACCGGCGCGATGCACGTCCCGAGGTAGACGAGGCAGTCCTTCTCGAAGACCTCCATCGCCGCGGCCGGATGGACCGTCGAGAGCACGCCGAGGTGCGGCATCATGAAGATCGAATCGACCGCGAGCTCGGTGACGCCCTCGACGGCGAACGCATCGATCATCATCATCATCGCCTGGGCGCGACGCGGTGCATGCGACAGCACGCCCCCGGAGCCGACGAGCAACGCGAGCTGCATGCGATCGACGAGGGTGTCCGAGCCGTCCTGATCGAACCCGGCGCCGAACGAGCCCTCGCGCTGCCCGCCGCGCAGCTTCACCGCGAACTGCTCGTGCTGCACGAACGACAGCCGCAGCGCCTCGCGCGCGATCGCCTGCTCGATCTTGAGCTCGTCGAGGGTCTGCGGGATCGTGGTCGGCCGGATCATCTTGTTGCCGATCCGATCACGGAGCTCGGGCTCCTCGAGATCGAATGGGACCCAGCGCTGGATGTTCGCGATGCCGGCCTCGGCGAGCACGTTCGACACCGAGTAGCTCATGCCGAGGTTCGCGGAGACGGTGCGGTTGAACACGCCGTCGAACACGCTGAACACGTCGGTCGTCGCGCCGCCGATGTCGACGCCGACGACACTCTCGAGGCGCGGGTGGGCCGAGCGCTCGGCGAGCGCCTGGATCATGAGCCCCATCGCGCCCGGCGTCGGCATGATCGGGACGTCGGTCCAGCTCATCAGCTTCGCGTAGCCCGGCGCCTGCTGCATCACGTGCTCGAGGAACAGCTCGTGGATCGCGTCGCGCGCGGGGCCCAGATCCTCGTAGTCGAGCGATGGCCGCACGTTGTCGACGAGCTGGAGCGCCACCCGGCCCTGCAGCATCTCCTCGATGTCGGCGCGCACCGCGCGATTGCCCGCGTAGATCACCGGCAGATCGAAGCCCTGGCCGAGCCGCGGCCGGGGCTGCGCGGCCCGCAGCAGCTCCGCCATCGCGATCACGTGCTTGCGCGTGCCACCATCGGTGCCGCCCGCGAACAGGATCATGTCGGGCCGGAGCTGACGGATCCGCTCGATGCGCTCGTGAGGGAGCCGGCCATCGTTCGCAGCGAGGGTGTCCATCACGATCGCCCCGGCACCGAGCGCCGCGCGCGCCGCACTCTCCGCGGTCATGTTCTGGACGACGCCGGCGACCATCATCTGCAGCCCACCGCCGGCCGACGAGGTGGAGATGTAGAGATCGGTGCCGGCGGTCTCGCCATGCGGGCGTGCGAGCGTGGCTTCGGCGGTCAGGAAGCGGCGGCCCCGCAGCTCCTCGATCTCGCGGATGGCGTTGACCACGCCGCGGGTGACGTCCTCGACGGGTGCCTCGACGGTGGTCGGGGCCTCGCCGCGCGCCGTCAACCGGTACTCCCCGGCGGCGGTGCGCTCGATCAGGATCGCCTTCGTCGTGGTCGACCCGCAGTCCGTCGCGATCACCGAGCGGATGCTCGCGGGATCGATCGGCGCATGCGGAGGCCCGCTCACAGCCGCGCCTCGAGCCGGCGACACAGCAACTCGGTCGAGCCCCGGACTTCGAGCACGCGCTGGAGCTGATCCCAGCGCTTCGGCGCCGGCCACGCGATCGCGATGATGGGGCGCAGCACGAGCATGAGCTGGCTGCCCACGAAGCCGAGCGGCCTCATCGACTCGAGGAAGAACAGCGCGGGCGTGCCGAGCCGCCGCACGACGATCGCGTCGGCGAGCTCGTCGAGCAGCGCGAGGTCGTCGATCGAGAGCGCGGCCTCGAGCGCCGCGACGTCCTCGCTCATGGCTTGACCCGGCTCTCGAGCGCCGCGATCACGGCGGCGCGCTCGGCGCCCTCCCCGGTCGCGGGGAACAGGATCGTGATCCCGCGGTAGCGATCGAGCCAGCGCCGCTGCGCGTACGGGCTGACGAGCGCGGCGGCGCGGCCGATCTCGAGCCGGCGCAGCTCGCTCCACCGGCGGGACCGCGTCACGAACAGCCGGCGCTCCTCGACGAGCTCGTCGTCGAGGCGGTAGTGGGTCGGCAGCAGGAACGGCGCGATCGCCGCGATGAGCAGCACCACGGCGAGCACCGCGAGCAGGGCCGACTGCAGGCTGACCAGCACCGCGTACGCCGTCACGAAGATCACGCACGCCGCGAGCATCAGATCCTGCGGCCGGCGCTTCGCCGGATGGGCGGTCCACGCGAGCATCGTCAGCCCGCGGCGCGCAGGTGGGGCTCGAGCCCGAGGTGGACGGTCACGTCACTTGCCCTTCCACACCGGCTTGCGCTTGCCGAGGAACGCGGCGATGCCCTCGGCGGCATCCTCGAGGCCGAGCACGCGCCCGAGCTCGGACTGCAGGTAGCGCAGCTGCGGCTCGAACTCCATGTCCTGCGAGCGGTAGAACGAGTGGAGGCCGAGCCCGATCGCGGCCGGGCTGCGGTCGGCGATCTCGTTGGCGAGCGCGAGCGTCGCCTCCTCGAGCTGCGCGGCGGGCACCACGCGGTTGAGCAGGCCGCAGGCGAGCGCCTCGGTGGCGTCGAGCTTGCGCCCGGTCAGCATCATCTCGAGCGTCTTCTTGCGCCCGACGCTGCGCGTGATCTCCGCCGTGATCATCATCGGCCACAGCCCGACCGCGATCTCGGTCGTCCCGAACACCGCGGTGTCGACGGCGACCACGAGATCGCAGGCGACCATCAGCCCGAGACCGCCCGCGAGGGCCGGCCCGTTGACCATCGCGATGATCGGCTTGCCGAGCTCGTGCATCGCCGTCAACAGATCGACGAGGCTCGCGTGCGGCACGCCCTCGGCCGCCGGCTGCGTCATCGCCGCGAGGTCGCCGCCCGCGGAGAACACGGTGCCCGCGCCGGTCAGCACGATCACGCGGACGTCGCGGTTGGTCTTGAGCCGGGCGAGCGCGTGGAGGAGCTCGCCGCAGGTGGCGGGCCCGATCGGGTTGCGCTTGTCGGGGCGGTTCAGCGTCAGCCGCGCCACGTACCCATCGTCGACGGTGATCTGCGTGTACTCTGTCATGGCAGGTCCTGCTCGGGGTGTATCACGCAAGGCCGGCGCGCCGCCCGCGCCGGTGCGTTGACACCCGGTCGCGGCGAAGCCTACCCTCGCCGCATGGTCCGTCGCGGGGGCATCGTCGCTTGCTGGGCTTGGTGCCTGGGCCTGCTGGCACCCGCCGCGGCCGTCGCCGACGACAACGATCTCGTCCTCGGCCGGCTCACCCACCGCATCGACGACGGCAGCGGCACGATCAGCATTATCCCGCAGAACGCGGAGCTCCGGTCGCTCGCCTCGCAGCTCGGCGTCGTGCTCGCACCGCACCTGCTGACGCCCGCCGATACGCTCGGCTTCGGCGGCTTCCAGGTCACCGTCGACGTCGCGACCACGACGATCGACAGCGACGCGAGCTACTGGCGGGTGCGCCAGGGCGAGGCCGACCCCGGCGGCACCACCGCGAGCGCGCCGGCGATGCTGCGCACGATCGGCATGTTCGCGCGCAAGGGCATGTGGTTCCCGGTGCCGTCGTTCGAGATCGGCGCGGGCGCCGTCCACCTCGTCGACTCGCGGATCTGGACCGGCCAGCTCTACACGAAGTTCGCGCTCGTCGAGGGCTACCACGACCTCCCGCTGCCGAGCGTCGCCGTGCGCGGCGCGGTCTCGCGGATGATGTCGCAGCGCGAGCTTGATCTGACCGTCGCGTCGTTCGACGTCACCGCGTCGAAGCACTTCGGCATCGGCGGCACCTGGCGCTTCGATCCATTCGTGGGCTGGAACCTCCTCCTGATCATCCCCCGCTCCGAGGTGATTGATCCGACGCCGCACATCGACCCGCTCGCTCCCGGTAACGAGATGGACAGCACCCAGAGCTTCGTCTTCAAGGATCAGGACACGATCCTCCGGCACCGCTTCATGGTCGGCGCGAAGTTCCAGTACTCGATCCTCCAGCTCACCGTCGAGGCGAGCTTCGCGCTCGCCGGCACGTCCAGGGACGATCGCAGCGGCACGACGGAGCTCTGCATGCCGCAGTCGACGACCACGAGCTGCGACGCCGAGGACGCCTCGACCGCGCAGCGCACGCTGTCGGTCTCCGCCGGGCTGGACTTCTAGTCCCCTGTAAGCGGAATCTCTAGGAGAATGATCCGCGCTGTGATCTAACGGGGCATGGCGAAGCGCAAGCGTGGGCGGCCGAAGGTCGAGCTGGCGATCACCGACGTCGAGCGCGTTGAACT
>JALZOI010000107.1 GCA_030857245.1 Myxococcota bacterium | reverse complement strand
TCGTCGCGGTCGGGTGCCGCCGCCGGTGCGACCGGTGCCGCCGCTGCCGCGACCTCGGCGGCCGTCGGCACCTCGTTCATCGGCTCGGTCACCGCGGTCCCGGCATCACCGGGCTGGTCGGCCTTGCCGGCCTTCGCGGCCTTCGCTCCGGCGACCGCACCTGCGAGCGCATCGGCCCGCTGCTGCTTCTTGCGCTCGCCCTTGGGCGCGGGCTCGGCCTTGCGCTCGCCCGTCGCGCGATCCTCGATCTCGATCCGGGCGCGGGCCTCGCGCAGGATCTTGTCGCGCACGGTGCCGGTCTGCCCGGCGGTCGTCGTCTGGACGTCGATCTCCTTGATCACCTCGATCGCGCGCGCGCGATAGACCACGATCATCGAGTCGGCATCGGCCTTCGACAGCTTGCCCATCTGCTGATCGAACTCGGCTTCCTTGATCGCCTTGATCAAGGCGCGCTTCTCGCGCTCGAGCTCGGCCGCGGGTGCCATCGGCTTGCCCCACGCGGCGCCGCCGTCATCTTCCTCGTTCTCGGCGACCGCGGCCGCGCCAACGCGGAACAGCGTGTAGATCGCCGACACGCCCGCGAGCAGCCCGAGCGACAGGAAGACCACCGGCGCGGTGATGTGGAAGTTGTTCTGGAAGAGGATGAACGCCCAACCGATGAGCAGCGCCGCGAGCGCGCTACCGCGCCAGATCCAGCGCATCGTGCTGTCTGCAGAGTGAGTCCGCATCGGGGGCTCAGTCGGTGGTGTCGGCAAGCTCGTCATCGAGCTTGTCGGCGTAGACATCATCGGTGGCAGTGGGAGGCATGATGCCAGCACCGGCCGCAGCCTGCGCGCGGCCCCGCCCGACGAAGCGGCGCCCGACGACGAACAGCAGCCCGAGGCCACCGATCACGCCGAGCGACGGCAGCAGCCACGAGAAGCTCGAGCGCGGCGTCGCGAGCGACTGCTCGCCGTACTTCGCGACGTACTGGTCGAGCGCGTAGTCGTACGCCTGCTCGCGGCCGCTCTTCGTGTTGAGGTCGAACCGCGGCTTGCCGGTCGCGTCCTTCTCGTTGACGAGCTCGATGACCCACCCGCGGAGCGTCGAGGCTGACTGGCACTTGCACAGGAAGATGTCCTCGCGCTTGCAGCCGCAGGGACACAGCAGCTCCTTCATCGCATCGGACTCGGCGGCGTTGGACGGCCGGTTCATGGACGCCCAGCCGACGCTGGTGTCGCCCATGCCCATGCCGGGGGCGATGTGCTCGCCCTGCGCGCGCGCCTGCGTGGCGACGCCAGCCATGAGGCCGCTGACCACGAGGCACAGGATGCCGATCTCGGCGGCGCGGCCGAGCCGGCTGCGCGGCCGCGCGGACAGCCGCTCGACGAGGCTGTTCGGGATCAGGCAGACGAACGTCCCGAGCGTCAGGAGCAGGAAGCCGATCCAGACCCAGCTGATCAGAGGGTTGATGAACACGCGGAAGTTGGCGAGCTTGCCGTCGAGGTCGTAGCCGGTGAGCACGACGTAGACGTCCTCGCTCGCGCGCACCTTGATCGCGACCTCGGTCGTGGCCTCGCTGCCCTTGCGGAAGTCCCACTTCGCCGGATAGACGGCACCGAGGTTCTCGCCGTCCTTCCAGATCGAGACCTGCGCCGTCACCGTGTTCTTCGCGTCATCGGACGCGTCGACCAGGTTCTCGTAGAGGAAGACATAGCCGCGGAACTCGAATGCCGAGGGCGAGCCTGCCGGCAGCACGGCCATCGTGCCGTCCTCGTTCAGGTGCTCGCGCGCCCACGCCTCGCGCTCGGCGGGCAGCTTGTCCTTGTGCATGCCCTGCGTGATCGCGGGGGCCTGGATCGTGCGGTCGACCATCTGGTCGTACGCCTTGCCGCCGAACCCGACGAACATCACCGCGACGCCGAGGTGGACGATGTAGCCGCCGTACTTGCGACGCTTCGCGAGCACGAGGCCGACCATCGAGGTCATCGGATCCGAGCCGGTCTGGCGGCGGCGCACGCCGGTACCGCGCCAGAACTCCTGGCCGATCGACGCGAACACGAACGCGCAGATACCGAAGTTGATCAGCGAGATCGGCAGCGAGACCTGGTTGGCGAAGATCGGCGTCCGCAGCGTGACCTGCGGGAAGAAGATCAGCAGCAGCACGATCACCGCGCTCATCACGCCGAGCGGCACCATGAACTGCTGGTACAGGCGCTCGCGGGTGGTCTTGCGCCAGGCGAGCAGCGGCGCCGCACCGGCGAGGAACAGCAGCACGAGCGCGAGCGGCGTCATCCACTTGTTGAAGAACTCGATGCCGACCGACACGCGCGAGCCATCGAGGGCCTCGGAGATCGTCGGGAACATCGTCGCGAACAGCACGAAGAACGCGCACGCGAGCAGGATCCAGTTGTTCACGAGGAACGCGAACTCGCGCGAGATGAACGACTCGAACTGCGTCTTCGAGGTCAGCTTGTTCGAGCGATAGACCATGAGGCCGATCGAGACGACCAGGATGACGCCCATGAACACGATGAACTGGAGCGCGAGCACGTTGTCCTCGCCGAAGGCGTGGACCGACTGCACGATGCCCGAGCGCGTCATGAACGTGCCGAAGATCGTGAAGAAGAACGTCATCACGACCATGAGCAGGTTCCACTGCTTCATCATGCCGCGCTGTTCCTGGATGATCGCGGAGTGCAGGAAGGCGGTCGCGGTGAACCAGGGTATCAACCCCGCGTTCTCGACCGGGTCCCACGCCCAGTAGCCTCCCCAGCCCAGCTCCTCGTAGGCCCAGCGGCCGCCGAGGATGAGGCCGAGCGAGAGGAAGAAGAAGCAGATCAGCATCCACACGCGGACCGAGCCGATCCAGAGGTCGTCGAGCCGACCCGACGCGAGCGCGCCGATGCCGAAGGCGAACGGGATCGTGGCCGCGACGAAGCCGATGTACAGCGACGGCGGGTGGATGATCATCCAGTAGTTCTGGAGGAGCGGGTTCAGGCCGCGGCCGTCGATCGGCGGCGTCGTCAACATCACGGAGAACGGGTTCTTCGTGAAGATCAGGAGCGACAGGAAGAACACCTGCACGATCATGATCGTCGCGACGACGTAGCCGATCATGTCGCGGTGGCGCTTCGAGTTCATCGCGACGGCGACCGTCGAGAACAACCCGAGCACGAGCACCCAGAACAGCAGCGAGCCGTCGAGGCCACCCCAGAACGCGGTGACCTTGTACCAGACCGACATCGACACATCGCTCGTGGCCGCGATGTACTTGATCGAGAAGTCGTGGGTGACGAACCCATAGATGATCAGCGCGGAGGCGAGCGAGACCAGCGCGGTGAACGCGTGGAGGCTGTAGACCGAGGAGCTGACGAGGCGGCGGCTCTTGCGAGCGTTACCGGCGATACCGGCGGCGACGCTCCAGGCACCGACGAGGTACGCAGCGAGCAGGGTGATCGAGCCGACCAGAGCGATCGGCGAGAACGGGGCAGCGTTGGTTGTCACCGATTACTCGAACTTCGTCTTGAGATCTTTGTTGACCTGCGCGCCCTCGTACTTCGACGGGCACTTCGCCTGGAGCTCCCTCGCTTCGACGACGTACGCGAGGTCTGACTCGAGCGAGACCTTGAGCGAGCTCGCGAGCGCGGCCTTCGAGGCGGCGGGGACGATCTGTCCCGTGGCGACGACCTCGGATTGATCCTTGAACGTGTCGGGCACGGGGCCGTTCGAGAACACGCGGATCTTCTTGCCGCCCTTCTGGAGGATGAAGGTCCGCTGCGTCTCCTGGTGGACGACGTCCTGGCGGATCGACCCGGCGAGCACCCAGCCGTGGACCTTGATCTCCTTGTCCTTCCACTGGGTGAGATCACCGGCCATCAGCTCGTCGACCATCTTGTAATGGGTGGTGTGTCCGAGGGTCGACTTCACGAAGAAGCCGACACCGGCCACGGCGACCGCGGCGGTCAAAGCAATCTTCGCTAGAGTACTGTTTTGCATATAGAAAACCCCGCTAACGCTACATGCCCGGCGTTGGTGGCAACCGTAGCACGTATGGGGTGCATTCCGTTCTTCGACGGAAAGGTAAACACGGCCGCGGGGGTCACCCCCACCCGGGGGCGCGGCTCGTCGCTGCACCAGGCGGCAGCACGCACCGCGTCAGCCGACCGCCAGCGCCCGCGTCGAGGCGCCTAGGGCCGCCGGTTCCACCGCTGCCAGAGCTGCCCCCAGCGCTCGTAGTCGACCACGCCGAACAGCGCGTGCTCCTGCGTTGGCCGCCGGGGGCATAGCCGGTCGAGCTCGGCGATCGCCTCGCCATAGGGCATCGCGATCGAGGCGAGCGGGCGGCCGAGGCGAAGCGCCCGGCTCACGATCGACAACACCACCTCGTGCTCGCGGGCCGTGAAGGCTTCGGGGGCGCGGAGCCCCTGCTCGACCGCGTTGGGATAGAGCACGCCATCGACGTCCACGAGGTCGCGATATCCTTCGTCGTCGGGCTCGACGTCCACGCCGGCGCGGATCACCTCGCGGTCGCTCTCGATCGCGTAGCTCGCGCCCGCGACCGTGCAGGTCAGGATGCCGTCGCCTCTCGGCGTGAACGGCAGCAGCGTGTCGTCGGGATCGTCGGGGAACCGCGGAAACCCATGGCGCGCCGCCAACATCATCAGCCGGTGGAGGGCCGGATCGTCGACGAAGCGCTGGAAGTGGCCGCGCCGATCGGCGTCGTCGAAGGTGATCAGCTCGCCGCGCTCGTCGCCGTCCCCGAGCAGCCAGTCCGCGTAGACGAGCCGCGGCTCCGGGTCGGCAGGCGCGGCACGGATCGCCTCGAGGAGGTCGGCGTCCGTCATCCGGAGCGAGCCTAACCGCCGATCCCGATCATGTGCTGCTGGGGAGCGCCGGCGCCGGACCGCTCGAACGTGTGACCGGCGCGCTTGCCGGTGACCGAGGCAGCGATCGCGGCGACGAGCTCCTCGTCGCTGCCGCCGCACCGCATGACGTCGCGCAGGCTGACCGCGTCGTCGTGGCCGAGGCAGGCATGCAGCGAGCCGGTGGCGGTCAGCCGCAGCCGGTTGCAGGCGTCGCAGAAGTGCTCGGTCATCGCCGAGATGATCCCGACCTCGCGGGTCGGATCGCCGGCGACCGCCCAGTAGCGGGCGGGGCCGGGATCGCGCCCGGCGGGCACGCTCGCGATCAGCGGGCCGACCTCGGCCTCGATGACCGCGCGGATCTGCGCGGCGGTCAGCTCGGCGTTCGCCGCGTAGAGCTGCCCGCCCGACATCGGCATGTGCTCGATGAAGCGCGGGACGGCGCCGCGGGACCAGGCGTAGCGGCAGAGCGCGACGAGCTCGCCGTCGTTGACGCCGTGCAGCGCCACCGCGTTGAGCTTGACCCGCATCCCGGCGGCGACCGCCGCGTCGACCCCGGCGAGCACGCGCGCGAGCACGCCCCGGCCGGTGAGCGTGGCGAACTGCGCGGGCTCGAGGGTGTCGAGCGAGATGTTGACGGCCGAGACCCCGGCGGCCGCGAGCGGGGCCGCGAGCTCGCCGAGCAGGTGGCCGTTCGAGGTCATCACGATCTGCTCGATGCCCGGCACGCTCCGGAGCCGGCCCACCAGGTCGACGATCCCTCGGCGCACCGTCGGCTCACCGCCGGTCAGCCGGACCTTGCGGACGCCGAGCCGCGCGAACACGGTGACCACGCGCTCGAGCTCCTCGAACGAGAGGACCTGCGACTTCGGCTCGAAGATCAGCTGGTCCCCGAGAGCTTCGGGCATGCAGTAGGAGCACCGGTAGTTGCAGCGATCCGTGACGGAGACACGCAGATAGCGGATCCGCCGGGCGAATCCATCGACCAGCGGGTCGGCCGGGATCGCCCCCACGCCCGCCCCGCCTGGCGACCCGCCGGGGGATCGGCCCGTGCCGAGGACAGGTAGGAACACCCGGTTCATCGCCCTGGTCATATAGAGCCCGTGCTCCGAGCTACGTCAAGCACGGCCTCTCGTTACAACATCCTTGACAGATCGAACGAAAACCAGCATCTATCCCCCCGCTCCTCTCGGAGCAGGAGACTCGATGCTGCAGCGTGAGACCTCGACTCAGACTACTCAGCCTAGCCACACGAACCAGGCGACGAACCTCGCAGGACTCTGGGTCCTCCTGGTGAACAACGACGGCGAGCTGAAGACGCAGGACGCGGAAGGCCGCGTTCCCGTCATGGCCCGGGCCGGCAACGACAAGACGTACTTGCTCGTGTTCAAGAACGTCGTGAAGGCGCGCCAGTTCGTGGCGTCGTCCGCGCTCGACGGTGCCGAACCCCGCATGGTCGTTCGCGGCAACCGGGACGACATCGTCCGGATCGCTCGCGACGCCGGCGCGTTTGGCACGATGCTCGACTACGACCCGGCGACCCAGCAGTACGCGGGCACCGGCGCGCTGGCCTGATCTCGGTCGATCAGTACCCGCCGACGACGATGACCTCGTCGACCTCGCCGCGCTTCGCCGCGTTCGAGTTGATCGCGCGCGAGCATTTCACCTTGTCGATCTGGAAGCCCTTGTAGAGCGACCGGATGAACGGGGTGTCGCTGTTCGACAGCATCACCTTGCAGCCCCGGGCGACGAGCATGCGCGCCGTGGCGGCGAGCTCGCGCTGCTGATCCTGCCCGAACGCGCTCGTCGTGTAGCTCGTGAAGTTCGCGGTCGGTGCGATCGGATCGTACGGCGGATCGAAGTACAGGAAGTCACCGCGCGACGCGCTCGCGACCGCGGTGCGGTAGTCGCCGCAGCGTAGCTCCGCGCGCGCGAGCACGTCGTGCGCGGCACGCAGGGTGTCGGGCACGCAGATCGGCGGATCGGTGTAGCGGCCGATCGGCACGTTGAACGCCCCCGAGCGGTTCACGCGCCACAGCCCGTTGAAGCACGTCTTGTTGAGGTAGATGAACGCGGCCGCGCGATCGGCGGCGTTCCACGTCGGCCGCTGCTGGTTCCAGCGCTCGCGCATGTCGTAGTAGTGCGCCTCGGAATGCACCGTGCGGTGATGCTGCAGCCGGCGGATCACGGCGCTGACGTCCGTCGCGACCGCGCCGTAGAGCGCGATCAGATCGGCGTTGAAGTCCGACAGCACGGCGCGCGTGGGTGCCACGCGGAAGAACAGCGCGGCGCCACCGGCGAACGGCTCGTAGTAGCGGCCGAACTGCTCCGGCAAGCGCGCGATCAGCTCGGGCAACAGCTTGGTCTTGCCGCCGACCCACTTGATGATGGGCGACGCGACGGGATCCGGAAGCGGCGCATGAACGGGGCGCAGGGCACGCCCCAGCGAACGAGAAGCCATGAAAAGATCGTCGGACGGCGACGATCACGTGGGCCAGTTTTCACGGATCGTCGACGGACATTTGTCGTCGCTCACCGATTTGCATACATAACGGGTTCGTCAAGCAGCGCCGCGAACCGCGCTCCGCGTCGCGCCGTGGTCGCGTGTGGGCGCAGGCCCCTCCCCTGCTGCGCCGATCACGTCCGCCGCCCGGACCGTACGAGGATGCGCCACGGCCGCTCGCAACAACGGTATCCTCGTCCGATGCGACCAGCCTGGCTCGTCCTGGCACTCTGTGCGGCTCACGCGGGCTGCGATGACGGCATCCTCATCGAGGTGCGCGCGCCCGCCGGATCGCAGATCACCGAGGTCGAGCTGTTCCTCGGGCTCGAGAAGTGCGGCGCGGACTGCCCCGGCATCAAGCCCGAGGTCGGAACCGAGCTGTTGCCGGGTGAGGTCTACTTCCGCGACGACCCCGAGGTCACGCGCTCGTTCACCGCGAAGGTCGTCGACGGCGTCGCGACGTTCGAGCTGGTGCCGAGCGATGCCGGCGATCGGCTCCACGTGATCGCCGCCATCGGCAATCCGTCCGCGCCGACCGCGGCCGCGCTCGTCGAGGACATCGACCTGCGCAGCGGCCCGCGCCGCTACATCGTCCAGCTCGCGGCCGCGAATGACGGCTTCCCGGCGACGCCGCCGAACGACGGCACGTTCGTCGCGCTCTGGCAGCAGGAGCGCGCTCCGCAGGCGCGGTGCATCGGCGTCGAGCGCTGGCGCGGCGGCGAGCTCGCGGACCGTGCGTTCATCGTGCCCCGCGAGGACCCGGACTGCGACGACCACGTGATCGGCGCGGGCGAGTGCAACCCGCTCGCCCACGACGACGCGTCGATGCCGGAGCACAGCGAGCTGGCGTGCGTGACGCTCGGCAGCTCGAGCTCGACGGCTCCGAGCTGCCGGCTCGGGGGCCCCGCGTGCATCGACGGCGCCGGTCCCGATGGGATGACGGCCTGCGCGGCGTCGGACATCTGCGTGCCCAGCGCGGTCTGCGCCGAGCCGGCCTGCGCGACCGCGACCACGCAGGCCGCGCTCCGCGAATGCCTTGGCGCCGCCGCCGGAGCGGCCATCGAGATCGTGCCGCGCATCGAGTGCACCGCGCAGGTACGCAAGGCAGCGGACGGTACGGGATTCGAGCTCTGCCATAACGCCATCTTCTTCGACATCGATCCCCAGATCGGGCAGGAGTGCGTCAGCGCGGCGGACGCGCCGCTACTGCTGGCGCCCACCGGGGCCTTCGCGTTCGTGCCGCTGCTGAGCTTCGTCACGAGCGACCCCGCGGGCGGCGCCCCACTCACCCTCGACGTCAAGGCCCGCCGCGAGACGGCGTGCAAGTTTCGCTTCGACCTGTCGGGGCAACGCGCGCTGACCGCCGTCGATGTCGGCGAGACGACCGTCCTGCGCGTCTCGGTCGCCCCGCCCGGCGGCGCACCGAAGCACCTGCTGTTCCCGCTCGTGCTGCGGTTCCCCGACAGTGATTGCACAGAGCCGCCGACCTGCGTGGTCGTGGGGCCGACGACCGGCGACCTGTTCACCTGCGCGCAGTAGCCCGCCGTCTCTTTCGCACGGCGATCGCCGCCGCGATCAGGCCGACTGCAGCGTGTCGTACGAGTGGAACAGCATCGAGAAGGTCGCGCGACCCTCGCTGAGGCTGCGCAGGCGCGTCGAGTAGCCGAACATGTTGCGGAGTGGAACGAGGGCTGAGACCAGGCGCTTGACGCCACGCGAGCCGACATCCTGGACCTGGCCGCGGCGCTGGTTGAGATCGCCGATCACCGAGCCCATGAACTCGTCATCGACGGTGACCTCGACGGCCATGATCGGCTCGAGCCGCGACGGGCTCGCCGTCTGCACCGCGTGGCGGAAGGCCTCCGCGGCGGCCGCGCGCGAGCCGATCTCGCCGTTGGCACCCTCACGCAGCTGGAGCCCGGTCAGCGTGACCTCGACGTCCTCGAGCGGGTAGCCATCGGGGCCACTGGACGCCGAGTCCTTGAGCCCCTGCATCGCGGACTGGACGATCTCCTCGGGGATCAGGCTGCCGGCGGGGAGCGCGCGCTTGAACTCCATGCCGGTGCCGCGCGGCCGGCTGCGCACCTTGCACCAGGCCTCGCCGTAGAGCGCTTGCTCCTTGCCGGAGCCGGCGAGCGAGCGCTCGAACACGGCGTGCCCGTCGCCCTCGCCGAGCACCGTCTCGCGGAACACGACCTGCGGCTTGCCGGCGCGCGCCTGCACGCCGTACTCGCGCTTCATGCGGTCGACGATGATCTCGAGGTGGAGCTCGCCCATCCCGCGGATCAGCGTCTGGCCCGTGTCGGGATCGTCGTGCGTGCGGAACGTCGGATCTTCCTCGGTCATCTTGCCGAGGGCGAAGTCGAGGCGCTCCTTGGCGGCGGCGTTCTCGGCCTCGATCGCCTGCGAGATCACCGGCTCGTACGTGTCGATGCGCTCGAGCAGCACCGGCGCCTTCGGATCGCACACGGTGTCGCCGGTGGTCGCGTCCTTGAGCCCGGCCGCCGCGACGATCTCGCCGGCGACGCCGCGATCGAGGCGCTCGCGCTTGTTGGCGTGGACATGGAACAGCCGCGCGATCTTCTCCTTCTTGCCGGTGCGCACGTTGAGCACCTCGGCACCGGGCTCGATCATGCCGCTGAAGATCCGCATGAACACGACCTTGCGGCCCTCGTCCATGGCGATCTTGAACGCGAGCGCGGCGAACGGCTCGCTGTTCTTCGGCGCGCGCGTCACCTTCTCCGGGCCCCCGTCGGCGTTGATCGTCCGCGGGTCGACACCGACCACGGGCGGCACGTCGGCGGGCGACGGCAGGTACGAGATCACGGCGTCGAGCAGCGGGTGGATGCCCTTGTTGCGGAGCGCCGTACCGCCGAGCACCGGGACCATCTTGACGCCGATGGTCGCCTTGCGGACCGCGGCGTCGAGCTCGGCGATGGTGAGCTCCTGACCGTCGAGGTACTTGAGCGCGATCGCATCGTCGAGGTCGGCGATCGCCTGGATCATCTGGTCGCGCGCCTCGGCGGCGGCGGCGGCGAGCTCGGCCGGGATGTCGACGATCTCGGGCGTGTCGGTGACGTCGCCCGTGAACATGATCGCCTTCTGGCGGATCAGATCGATCGCGCCGGAGAAGCTGTCCTCGGTGCCGATCGGCAGCTGGATCGCGACGGCGTTCGCGCCGAGCCGGTCGCGGATGTCGGCGATCGTCGCGCTGAACGAGGCGCCGACGCGGTCGAGCTTGTTGATGAAGGCGAGCCGCGGGACCTTGAACTTGTCGGCCTGGTGCCAGACGGTCTCGGACTGCGGCTGGACGCCGGCGACGCCGCAGAACACGACGACCGCGCCGTCGAGGACGCGCAGGCTGCGCTCGACCTCGATCGTGAAGTCGACGTGACCGGGGGTGTCGATCAGATGGATCTCGTGCTTCTTCCACTCGAAGGTGGTCGCCGCCGCGGTGATCGTGATGCCGCGCTCCCGCTCCTGCTCCATCCAGTCCATCTCGGTCTCACCGTCGTGGACCTCGCCGACCTTGTGGATCTTGCCCGCGTGGAACAGGAACCTCTCGGACACCGTCGTCTTGCCCGCATCGATGTGAGCGACGACGCCGAGGTTGCGGACCATGTCGATCTTGGCCATGAGAAAACTCCGACGCGCGGTATAGCGCAGAACGCATCACCCTGGGGAATCTGGGCTAGGCTCGTAGCCATGCGAGGTGCCCTCTCCGGCGTGCTCGCCGGCGTGCTCGCCGGCGCGACCCTCGCGGCGACGGTGCCGATCGCGCACGCCCAACCGGCACCGCGACCGGCACCCGCACCGAGCGCTCCGGATCTGGAGCGCGCGAAGCAGCTCTACCGCGCAGCCGAGCAGGCGGTCGCCGAGAGCCGGTTTGCCGAGGCGGTGCGCGACTACAGCGCGGTCTACGAGATCACCCGGGACCCCGTGCTGTTCTACAAGATGGGGAGCTCGAACGAGCGGGCCGGCCGCTGTGACGTCGCGCTGACGTACTACGAGCGCTACCTGCGCGAGGCGCGCCCGAGCGAGGAGCATGTCGCGCTGACCCGCGCGCGGATCGCGGCGTGCGGCGCGAGCCCGAGTCCGAGTCCGAGTCCGACGACCGCCTCCGGATCCGCGTCCGGACCCGATCCCGATCCCGATCCCGATCCCGATCCCGGAACCGAGTCCGGAACCGATCCCGGAACCGAGTCCGGAACCGATCTCCGATCGGACACCGGCGTCGACCCCACCTCCCTCACCGAGCCGGCGCCCGGTGACGCGGGTGCGCAGCTGTCCGCCCGCAACCAGGGCCCGTGGCTGCTCGTCGCGGGCTCGCTCGCCTTCGTGACGATCGGCGCGGTGCTCGGCTACTCCGCGAACGCCGCCGAGAGCGACATCGATGATCTCTACGTCGGCCTGCAGGGCACGCCACCCGCGTTCGACGCGCGCACGCAGCGGCGTTACGACGACCTCGTCAAGGAGGGCGAGCGCGCGGAGCTGCTGTCGTGGGTCAGCTTCGGCGTCGCCGGGGCGCTCGGCGCGGGCGCGGCGATCTGGTTCCTCGCGAACCGCGACGAGGGCGCGGCGGCGGAGGAGCGGGCCGTGCGGATCGTGCCGACCGCGCGGCGCGACGGCGGTGGCGTCGCCGCGCGGTTCCGGTTCTAGCGGAACCCGGCAGCGTTCAGGAGGCGCTCGCGGGCCGGCCGAGCAGCGCGGACGTCCCCTGGAACGGCGGCACCATCAGCTTCAGCTCGCCCTCGACCCAGCGCGCGATGTCCTTGTCGCTGACTGCCATGCCGTGGCGCTTCATCACGCCCTCGAGGGTCTCCTCGAAGACCAGGCAGTCGGCGGGGCGGCGCTCGCGGTCGTACGCCATCGCGGTCAGCAGGATGCCGTCGAGCTCGGGCGGCAGGTCAGCGCGGAGCGTCGACGGCGGCGGCAGGTGCGGCCAGTTCTCGATGCCGAGGTGCGCGAGCGTGGCGAGGTCGAGGTTGACCGCGCGGCCGGTGAGCACCTCGAACGCGACGGCCGCGAGCGAGTAGACGTCGGCGCGGATGTCGACCTGCTCGCCGATCCGCTGCTCGGGCGCCATCATCGAGGGCGTGCCCTTGGTCTCGCCGGCGACCGTGTGGTGGACCTGCGTCGCGGCCTTGGCGATCCCGAAGTCGACGACCTTGACCCCGCCCTGGCGCGAGACCAGCACGTTGGCGCTCTTGACGTCGCGGTGGATCATGTTGAGCGGCGTGCCGTCGGGCGAGGTCGCGCGATGCGCGGCGTTGAGGCCATCGCAGATCCGGCACAGGATCGCGAGGCCGATGTCGAGCGGCACCGCCCGCTCGGTGTCGCGCGCGGACGCGAGCAGCCGCTCGAGATCGACGCCCTCGACGTAGTCCATCACGATCACGTAGTCCTCGCCGATCTTCCCGAGATCCTGGATCCCGACGACGTTCGGATGGTGGATGCGGGCCGCGAGCCGGGCCTCGTCGAGGAAGTGCTCGACCGCGCGCGTGTTGCGCGCGAGGTGACTGTGCATGACCTTGATGGCGACGAGCTTCTCGAAGCCGGCCTCGCCCTTGCTGTGCGCGAGGAAGACGTCCGCCATGCCGCCCGAGCCCAGCCGACGGAGCAGCTCCCAGCGCCCGATCATCGCGCCGGGACCGAGGTTGCTGGGATGGATGCCGGTCGCGCCCATCGGGTCGACGCCCGGCGGCGTGCCGACCGCGGGGAACTGCGCCGACAGCTGCGTCGCCGCGCCGCCGCTCACCGGCTCGGTCGCGGGCGTCGCGAGCGGAGTGGGTCCGGCGCTCGCCGTGCCGCGGAGCAGCCCGAACGCCAGCACGAGCAGGCCGAGCACCGCGGCCCCCGCACCGATCCCGACGAGCGGCATCGGCGTCGCCGCGTGGACTGGCGGCACCGCGACGATGAGCTGGGCGCCGGGCTCCGAGGGCAGCGGCCGGGTCTCGGTCGGGACATCGCCGATCGGCGTGCCGATCGGGCGGGTCTTGGTGCCGGCCGGGCCCGTGACCTCGAAGCGCCCGCTGAGGTTCGCGGCCTCGAGGGCGGCGATCGACGGTGCGAGATCGAGCGGGCGGCTCACCATCACGTAGCCGGTGACGCGGACGCCGTCGATCACCGCATCGGAGCTCGGCACGACCTCGGCGACCTCGGTGATCGCGAGGCGATCGTCCATCAGCTCGGCGTAGCTGCCGGGCTTGCCGTCGCGGGACGGCATCGTCGCACCAACGGGCTGCACGAGGAACGTGATCGCCTTGCCGTCCTTGATCTGTCCGAGCTCGATGACCTCGCCCGGGCCGGGCGAGAACTCCAGCTCGCCGCTCTCGAGCGAGCTCTGCGCGGTCGAGACATCGGTGACCACTGCGGCACGCACCGCGAGCAGCTTCGACAGTGTGCTCGCGCGCTCGCGCACCGCCCCGCGCGCCACCTTGATCTCCGCGTCGAGCCGGGCCGACGCGGTTGCCATCGCGGCACTCGCGGCGGGCGCCATGCCGCCCTCGGCCTTGCGGGTCAGCGCGTAGCCGAGCGCACCGCCCCCGGCGACGACAAGGATCGCACCGAGGGCGATCGCGCCTACCCACGCTTGCCCCCGAACTTGTCGGGCTGCGGGCCGGCGGGCGCATCGGCGGACACGCCGACCGCGACCTCGTTCCTGCCGGCCTTGATCGTGACGTCCTGGACGGTCGGCGCCTTGCTTCGCATGCTCCACGCGCGGAGCTTGTACGTGCCGGGGGCGAGCCGCCGAAACGTGAACGCGCCCTTGTCGTCGGTGACCGCGTACGACGGCGCCGCCACCACCGCGATATACGCGCTCATGTTCGCGTGCAGGTTGCAGCCGAGCCGGACGATGCCTTCCTTCGTGAACGTGTACTCGCGCGCCTCGCCGGCCTTGTAGAGCCCGAGATCGAACGCGCCCAACGGCGACCTCGAGAACACGTTGTGGAACACGGTGTCGAAGTTCGGGAACGACACCGTCGAGCCGACCGCCACGGCGACGAGGTTCGGCAGGAACTCGCGGCCGCGCTGCTCGATCACGACCTGCTTCGGCGTGCGCGGCTTCCACTTGCCGCTCGCGGGCTCGAGCGTGATCAGCCCGAACGC
>JALZOI010000644.1 GCA_030857245.1 Myxococcota bacterium | reverse complement strand
CCGGTGGGCGGTGGCGCCGGCGTCCCCGCGACCGCACGCAGCGCCGCGACCAGGGCTGCGGCGCTCTCGAACCGAGCGTCGGGATCCTTCGCCATCGCCCGGGCGAGCACGGGATCGAACGTCGCGTGTGCGGCGATCGCCCCGCGGGCCGACAGCGCGGGCACCGGCGCGCGGAAGTGCTGCTCCATCATCTGCGGCAGGGAGGTCGCCTGGAACGGCAGCTTGCCGCTCAGCAGCTCGAACGCGATCACGCCGAGCGCGTAGCGATCGGACGCCGGGCCAGCACCATCGGAGCTCCACTGCTCGGGCGCCATGTAGCCCGGGGTGCCGAGCCAGGTGCCCTGCCCGGTCAGCGTCCCGTTGCCCGGTTGCGCGGCGGTGCCCGCGGCGACGAGCTTGGCGATCCCGAAGTCGAGGACCTGGACCTGCGGCGAGGCCCCGCCCCCGAGCATCACGTTGTCGGGCTTGAGATCCCGGTGCACGACGCCGCGGGTGTGGGCCGCGTCGAGCGCGTCGGCGATCTGCCCGAGCACGTCGAGCGCGGTGGCGACCTCGAGCGGACCTTGCTCGACGGCCGCGCGCAGCGTGCGCCCCTCGACGAGATCCATGACGAGGTACAGCCGGTCGTCGGAGGTCCTCCCGAACGCGAAGACGTCGATCACGTTCGGGTGATCGATGTGGTTCACCGCGCGCGCCTCGCGCACGAACCGCTCGGCCGCTTCCGGCGAGGCAGCGAGCGCCCGTCGCAGCACCTTGATGGCGACGCGCTTGCCGATCAGCGGGTGCTGGCCCGCGTAGACCTCGCCCATCGCCCCGGCTCCGAGGAACCGCTCGATGACGTACTCGCCACAGGCGGTGCCCGCCGCCAGTCGATCGGTGTCCGGAGCCGCCCCACTCGCGAGCTGGGTCGGGCCGCGCGCGATCTCGCTATCCGCCATCCGCCGGCATCCTAGCAGCGGGACACCTCCGCCGCGGCTCCGGTTTCGTGCGGCCAGCCGTGATGGTAAGCACTAGCCATGGAGGGTCGGACCGCGGAGCTCGAACACCGGTTGGAGCTCCTGCTCGAGGTGGCGACCCGGATCGCGGCGGCGACGACCCTCGACGAGGTCTCGCGCAGCGTGATCGACACCGGGGTCGCGGCCCTCGGGGCGTCGGGCGCCGGGCTGTGGCTGCTCGATCGCGACGGCGACGTGCTCCGGCTGCTCGGCGCCAGCCCGCCGGAGCTCGCCGCGGATCGGTGGGCGACCGTCCCGCTCGCCAGCGAGCTCCCCCTCGCGCAGGTGGTGCGCACGAACCAGCCGGTGGTCATCGACTCGCTCGCCGACTACCGGGCGCGCTACCCCGCCTCGTTCGAGCGGATCCGCGACACCGTCACGAGCCCCGAGGTGACGTACGCGCTGGTGCCGGTCGCCGCCGATGACGCGCTACTCGGTGCGCTCGCGGTCACGTACGACCGCGCCGGCGCTGTCGATGCCGCGGACCGCACGTACTTGCGGTTGCTCGCGCGGCAGTGCGGGCTCGCGCTCGCGCGGATCCGCCTCGCCGACGCCGAGCGGCTCGCGCGCATCCAGGCCGAGCAGGCGACCGCGGCCCACGACGAGATCCTCGCGGTGGTCTCGCACGATCTCCGCAACCCGCTGGGGACGATCCTGATGGGCTCATCGACCCTGCTCGGGGTGTTCACGGCGGCCGACGATCCGAAGCAGGCGCGGCTGCGCGCGATCGTCGAGCGCATCCAGCGGCAGTCGGAGCGCATGGCCCGCCTGATCGATGACCTCGTCGACTTCTCGAGCATCCACGCGGGACCACTCGCGCTCGAGCGCCAGGCGCAGCGCCCCGAGGCGGTGATCGACGGGGCCCGCGAGCGGTTCGGGCCGATCGCGGTCGAACGCGGCATCGAGCTCGCGATCGATGTCGCGCCGAACCTGCCGGCCGTCGAGCTCGACCACGATCGCGCCGTGCAGGCACTGTCGAGCCTGATCGGCAACGCGCTGAAGGTGACCACGAAGGGTGGTCGCATCGAAGTCGGCGCCACCGACGCTGCGGGTGAGGTCGTGTTCTACGTCCGGGACGCGGGGCCCGGTATCGAGCCGAGCGAGCTGCCGCGGATCTTCGAGCGCTCCTGGCGCAGCACGCGATCGGCGTACAGGGGCGCGGCCCTGGGATTCACGATCGCGCGCGGGATCGTCGACGCGCACGGCGGCCGGATCTGGGCCGACAGCCACGTCGGATCCGGCGCGGCGTTCTACTTCACGCTCGGCCGGGGCTAGCGCGCCACCCACGGGAGGCCCTTGCGTTCGCGCGCGAACTGGTTCCACTATCCCGGACACATGTCCGCTATTGCGCCACTGGCCGGCATCGCTGCCCCTCGCATCCCGCGTCGCCTCGAGGTGCTGCGGCCGGCGATGACGGTCGAGGGCCACGCGCTCGCCGAGGTCTCGCTCGGCGGCTACCTGCTCGGCCTGCCGCTCGGTGACGCGCCGGTCGTGATCGTCGTCGGTGGGATCACCGCGTCGGCGTTTCCGTTCGGGGATCCGAGCAGCGACCTCGCGCCGTGGTGGCCCGCGCTCGACGCACCGGAGTTGATCGATCCCGCGCGCATGACGGTGCTGTGTCCGTGCTGGCCGGGCAACGGCTCGACCTGGCGCGGCTTCGAGGACGGCGCCATCCCGCCGCTCTCCGCGCTGGGGCTCGCGGATCTGATCGCGGCGTGGCTCGACGGCATCGGCTGCAGGGGCGCGGTCACGTTCCTCGGCGCGAGCCTCGGCGGCCTCGTCGGCATCGCGTTCGCGGCGCGCCATCCCGAGCGCTGCGCGCGGCTCGTCACGATCTCCGCCGGGCTGCGCCCCGACGGCTGGGGCACCGCGACCCGCCACCTCCAGCGCGAGCTGGTGCGCGATGGCCTGCGCACCGGCGACGTCGTCACCGGGATGGTCCGCGCGCGCCAGCTCGGGATGCTCACGTACCGCGGCCGCGACGAGCTCGACACGCGGTTCGGCGTGCTCGCGCCGGGCCTCGCGGTGCCGCCGGTCGCGGCGTACCTCGACTACCACGGCCAGCGCTTCGCCGAGCGCTTCCCGGTCCGCACCTTCCTGCTGCTGAGCGAGGCGATCGATCGCTGTCGCCTCGAGCCCGGGATGCTCGCGCGCGTCACCGCGGACGTGCTCGTCGTGGGCGTGCCCGGCGATCTGCTGTTCCCCTACCCGCTCCAGCACGAGCTCTACCGCGAGCTCCAGGCCGTGGGCGCGACGTGCTCGCTGTGGAAGCTCGACTCCGAGTTCGGCCACGACGCCTTCCTCGCGGATCAGGATCGGCTCGCCGCGCTGCTGCGAGACGCGGGTGCGTTCACGGCGTCGGCGCCCCGCCCGCCGTTCACCGGCGTCGGGAAGCGGCCGATCCGCGAGATCCGGATCGGCATGATCGGGTGCGGCACCGTCGGAGGCGGCGTGCTCGAGCTGCTCGCGCGGCAGGCCACCGACATGGCCGAACGCTATGGCGTGCGCTTCCGCGTGACGAAGCTGGCGGTCCGCGATCCGGACAAGGCCCGGGGCCCGCTCGCCGACGGGATCCCGCGCACCACGAACCCGCTCGAGCTCGTCGGCGACCCCGAGGTCGACGTCATCGTGGAGGTCGCCGGCGGCTTCGCCGTCGAGGCCGCGGTCACGGCCGCCCTCGCCGCCGGCAAGCCCGTCGTCACCGCGAACAAGGCGCTGCTCGCGCGCAAGCTCGACGAGCTCGGCGTGCTCGCGCAACGCACGGAGACCCCGCTGCTGTGCGAGGCCGCGGCCGCGGCGGCGCTGCCCATCATCCGTCACCTGTCGCATCGCGCCGATGACATCGACAGCCTCGCCGCGATCGTCAACGGCACGTGCAACTACATCATCACGCGGCTCGAGCAGGACGAGTGGCCGCTCGAGCGCGCGATCGCGGAGGCGCAGCGGCTGGGCCTCGCCGAGGCCGATCCGTCGGCCGACATCGACGGCCACGATGCCGCGGCGAAGCTGTCGATCCTCGCGTACCGCGCGTTCGGCGCGTGGGTCCCGCCCGATGCGCTCGCCGTGCGGGGCATCCGCGAGCTGTGGCCGGCCGACTGTGATCTCGCGGAGTCGATGGGCTTCCGGATCCGGCTGGTCGCACACGCCGAGCGGCGCGGCACCGGGCTCAGCGCGGCGGTCGAGCCGCTGCTGCTCCCCGACTGGCACCTGCTGGCGTCCGTCGAGGAGGAGTACAACGCGGTCTACCTGAAGTGCGCGGCGTCGGGCGATCTCAGCCTGTTCGGCAAGGGCGCCGGCGCGCTGCCGACCGCGACCGCGGTGCTCGGAGATCTGATCGATCTCGCGCAGGACAACTCGGTGCAGTGGCCCGAGCCGCGCCGGATCGCGCCGACCCCGCCCCCGCCGCGCCGCCACTACCTGCGGGTCACCGCCGAGGCGCACCCCGGCCTCGCGCGCCGGATCGAC
>JALZOI010000643.1 GCA_030857245.1 Myxococcota bacterium | reverse complement strand
GCGCCGATCCGCTCGCTGCGCTGCCAGCGGGCGCGGGCTTGCGGCCGAACCACGCGACGGCGAACGCGCCGCCACCGAGGCCGAGCAACAGCCCCATCACGAGCACGATCGGCCACATCTTGCGCGGCGGCCGCGACGAGTAGCCGAGCGGCGTCGCGATCCGCATCGTGTGGTTGTTCGGCTGCATCGGCGGCGCGAGATCGGGCATCGAGGTCTGCGCGCGCCCGGAGCGTGCCGCCGGCGGTACCGTGCCGATCATCGTCGGCGCCTGCAGCGCCTGCTCGATCCCGCCGCGCGGGGCGGGCGGCGGTGGCAGGCCGGCGAGCTTCGCTTGCTGCACGGCCTCGGCGTGCTTGATCACCGCGCGCGCATCAACGTTCGCCTCGCCGGGCGCGACCGAGCGAGCGGGCGCGATCGGCGGCGAGTTGCGGAGGTAGCCCTCGGGATCGAGCAGCGCCTCGCGCAGCACCGCCATCGTCTGGAACCGGCTCTCCGGTGCCTTCGCGAGGCAGCGCAGCAAGATCTGCTCGACGCTCGGCGGGATCGACGGGTTGAAGCCGCGCGGCGCCGGCGGCAGCTGGGTGACCTGCTTGACGAGGACCTCGCCCATCGACTCGCCGTCGAACGGCAGCCGCCCGGTCAGCATCTGGAACAGCAGGATCCCGAGGGCGTAGACGTCGGTTCGATGGTCGATGTTGCGCTTGCTCTCGCACGCCTCGGGCGACATGTACTGCGGCGTCCCGAGCAGCACGCCGACCGCGGTCTTCACGGCGGAGCTCTCGGCGAACACCTTCGCGAGCCCGAAATCGAGGACCTTCACGAAGTCCGGATCGCCCATCCGCGCCATCAGCATGATGTTGTCGGGCTTGAGATCGCGGTGGACGATGCCGGCGACGTGCGCCGCTCCGAGCGCGGCCGCGATCTGCGCGCCGATGTGCAGCGAGCGCATGACATCGAGCGTCTGCTCGCGCGACAGGACCGCCGCGAGGGTGACGCCCTCGAGGTACTCCATGATGTAGAAGTGATCGTTATCGGGCGTCACGCCGAAGTCGTGGATCTCGACGATGTGCTCGTTGCCGATCGTGTTGACGGCCTTCGCTTCCTGGAAGAAGCGCTGCACGACCTCGCGATTCCCCGACAGCTCGCGGTGGATCACCTTGAGCGCGACCTTCTTGCCGATCAGCGGGTGCTCGGCGAGGTACACGGCTCCCATGCCGCCCGTCCCGATCTTCGAGAGGATGCGGTAGTTGCCGATCGATTGTCCGGCGGCGATCAGTCGGCCGTCAGTGTACACGGACTGCCCGGCCCTCGGACGCGAGCGGGCGGCGGGTCAGTGCTTCGGGCCGGCGCAGAACTGATCGTAGTCGATGAGCGGGATCGCGGCGCGGTCGACGCCATCGCCGCAGGTCGGGCAGGTGGGATCGCGGCGCAGCTTGAGCTCGCGGAACCGGGTCTTGAGCGCGTCGTAGACGAGGAGGCGGCCCGCGAGGGTGTCGCCGAGCCCGAGCAGCAGCTTGATCGCCTCGGTCGCCTGGAGGACGCCCATGATCCCGGGGAGCACGCCGAGCACGCCGGCCTCGGCGCACGACGGCGCCTCCTCCGCGGGTGGGGGCGACGGATAGAGGCAGCGGTAGCAGGGCGAGCCGCCGCCCGGGAACACGGTGAGCTGGCCCTCGAACCGGAAGATCGAGGCGTGGACGACGGGCTTGCCGAGCCGGAGCGCGCTGTCGTTGACGAGGTAGCGCGTCGCGAAGTTGTCGGCGCCGTCGATCACGACGTCGTAGCCGGCGATCAGCTCGAGCGCGTTCGCCGACGTGATCCGGGTGCGGTGCTTGACGACCTTGACGTCGGGGTTGAGGCCCCGGAGCGTGAGCTCGGCGCTGTCGACCTTCGCGGTGCCGACGCGGTCGGTCGGGTGGAGGATCTGGCGCTGCAGGTTGGACGCATCGACGACGTCATCGTCGACCATGCCGAGCGTGCCAACCCCGGCAGCGGCGAGGTACATGCTCGATGGCGAGCCGAGCCCACCGGCGCCGATGCACAGCACCTTCGCCTGCAGCAGCGCGAGCTGCCCGGCGATCCCGATCTCGGGGATCATCGTGTGCCGCGAGTAGCGCGCTTCCTGATCGGGGCGCAGCGTGATCGGCTGCTCCCACGGCAGGCCAGCGCGCTTCCACGCAGTGAACCCGCCCGCGAGCGTGCGCACGTTCGCGTAGCCGAGCTCGGCGAGGCTGCGCGCGGCCAGCACCGAGCGCGTGCCGCTGGCGCAATAGAGGACGACCGGGCGCTCGCGATCCGCGACGGCGCGCTCGATCCGGATCTCGAGGAACCCGCGCGGGATGTGAACGGTGCCGGGGATCATCCCCTGGGCGTGCTCGTCAGCCTCGCGGACGTCGATGAGCGCGGGGCTCGTGCCGCGGCTGCGCTCGGACTCCAGCGTCGCCGGATCGATCTCGGCGGTCTTGCCTCGGAGCTCGCGGAGCAGCGTGTCAAAGGTCGGCACGTGCGGAGATTGCCATGACCCTCACGTGAGGGTAAGGTGTCCCGTTCCAGGAGACGTAAATGACTGATCTAGCAAGCGCGACCCCCTCGACCTCCTCCCATGTCCATGGCGCCGAACCGGCCGGTCCGGAGTCGATGCTCATCATCACCCCGACGGCGGCGGTGAAGGTCAACGAGATCCGCGACGCCGAAGGCATCGAGCCGAACATGGCGCTCCGCCTGCGCGTGGTTGGCGGCGGCTGCGCGGGGTTCTCCTACGACCTCTACTTCGACGAGGTGGCAGAGGTCGACCGTCAGCTCGACATCCAGGGTGTGAAGGTCGTCGTCGACGAGATGAGCCTGATGTACCTGGTCGGCGTCGAGATCGACTACGTCGAGGGCCTCCAGGGCGCCGGGTTCAAGTTCAACAACCCGAACGTCAAGTCCACCTGCGGCTGCGGCTCGTCGTTCTCCGTCTGATCGGATCGCTGCGCGGATGACGCACATCGTCGGCGTGCTCGAGCGCGAGCTCGGCGCCGAGGCCGTGATCGGCCCGGGTCACGAGCGGCTCGACGACTACGGGCGCGACGAGAGTCCGCTGCCCCAGTTCTTCCCGCCGGAGTGTGCGGTGCTCGTCGAGAACACCGAGCAGGCGGCGGCCGTGCTGCGGCTGTGCCTCGAGCACAAGGTCCCGGTCACCCCGCGCGGCGCGGGCAGTGGGATGTGCGGCGGGGCGCTGCCGGTCGCCGGCGGCGTCGTGCTGTCGACCGAGCGGATGAAGCGGATCAAGGAGATCGATCCCGGCGATCTCGTCGCGGTCGTCGAGCCCGGCGTCGTCACCGGCGTGCTCCAGGAGCAGGTCGAGGCGCAGGGGCTGTTCTATCCGCCCGATCCTGCGTCGCTCGAGTACTGCTCGATCGGCGGCAACGCGGCGACCAACGCGGGCGGCCCGCGCGCCTTCAAGTACGGGGTGACGCGCGAGTACATCCTCGGCCTCGAGGTGGCGCTGATGGGCGGCGAGGTCCTGCGCTGTGGCCGCCGCACCGCGAAGGGCGTCACCGGGTACGACGTCGTCGCCGGCTTCGTCGGCACCGAGGGCACCTTCGGCGTGATCACCGAGCTCGTGGTCAAGCTGCTGCCGAACCCGCCGGCAGCTGCGACCGTGCTCGGCGTGTTCGCCGACGTCCCCACCGCGGGCGCGGCGATCTCGGCGCTGCTCCGCGAGGGGCTCCGGCCGCGCGTGCTCGAGCTCGCCGATCGCCACTCGATCGATCATGTCCGCGCGAAGTCGCGCTACCGGTTCCCCGCCAACGCGGGTGCGATCGTGCTGCTCGAGGTCGACGGCGAGGCGGACTCGATGGCGATGATGATGGAGAAGATCGGCATCCGGTGCGACGACCTCGGGGCGCTCGACGTGCTCGCCGCGACCGAGCCCGCCGACCGCCGCGCGGTCTGGGAGGCGCGCCGCCTGATCTCGCCCGCGCTCAAGGCGGCGTACCGCATCAAGGTCAACGAGGACGTCTGCGTCCCGCGCGGCCGGATCGTCGAGATGCTGGCGCGCGTCGATCAGGTCTCCGCCGAGACCGGCATCGCGACCGCGGTGTTCGGTCACGCCGGCGACGGCAACCTCCACGTCAATCTGCTGTCCAACGACGACCCCGACGACCCCGCCGTCCGCAAGAAGATGTGGGCCGCA
Source organism: Myxococcota bacterium (assembly GCA_030857245.1). Classification (GTDB taxonomy): domain Bacteria; phylum Myxococcota_A; class Polyangia; order Haliangiales; family Haliangiaceae; genus JABFXX01. The sequence continues at coordinate 284 of JALZOI010000643.1, read as the reverse complement.
GCCGAGCGGATCTTCGTCCACACGATCGCCCTCGGCGGCACGCTCTCCGGCGAGCACGGCATCGGCCTCAGCAAGCGCGACTACGTCCACCTCGAGCAGTCGCCGCAGCTCATCGAGTGGCAGCACCGCTGGAAGCAGATGTGGGATCCCGCCAACTTGCTGAACCCCGGCAAGAAGCTGCCGCCCCGCCGCTGCTCCGAATAGGGGACGCCCTCCACGACCGCAACTTCGCAGGCGCAACCTCGCGATTCCTCGACGCCCTGTGTCCGGTGGCTGTCCGAAGT
>JALZOI010000106.1 GCA_030857245.1 Myxococcota bacterium | reverse complement strand
GGCGTTCCGCGCGCGCTGCGCGGGTTGCCACGCGGCGCGGCTCGTCGCCGACGACCCCGGGTCGGAGATCCCGTTCGAGCGCTGGGAAGCGCTCGTCCTGTCACCCGCAGGGCCGATCGTGTGGGGGACCGCCGCGTACGAGCAGACCGGCGTGACCCCGTACGTCCACGCCAGCGGCGCGCGCGTGCCGTCGTTGCGCCGGCTCTACAAGAAGTGGCCGTACTTCACCAACGGCGGCGCGCGCTCGCTCGCCGAGGTGCTCGACCGCTTCGCGTGGGCGGCCGAGCGCACGTATCACGACGCGGCACCGGCGGCGGGCGTCGAGCGCCTGACGGCCGCCGAGCGCACCGCGCTGCTCGCGTTCCTCGACCTGCTCTGACGTGACCGCGCGGCCTCAGAGAGCGGGAGAGATTGGCCGCCAGAGCGCCAAGAACGCCAAGAAGAGTTCAAGGACCAGACCCACCGACCTTGCTTCTTCGGATCCTTGGCGTCCATTGGCGGCCTTGGCGGCCAAGCTCCGCCGGCTCAGGCGAGGTTCGTGTAGACGTTCTGCACGTCGTCGTCGCCTTCGAGCGCCGCCACCAGCTCCATGACCTCGTCGGTCTTGTCCTCGGGGAGCTCGGTCGGCGTCAGCGGCACGTACTCGGACTCGGTCGACACGAGCGTCAGCTTGCGGCTCTCGATCGCGAGCTGCATGGTGTGGAAGTCGCCGAACGCGCAGCGCACGAGCAGCTGCTTCTCGCCCTTGTCGCTCTCGCCGTCCTCGAGCGCGACCAGGCCGTGATCGATGAGCTCGAGCTCGAGGCTGTCGCGATCGATGCCGGCGGGGTTGAGCCGGAACACGCCCTGGCGCTGGAACATGAACGCGACGCTGCCGGTCGTGCCCATGTTGCCGCCGTGATGCTTGAAGGCGTGGCGCACGTTGGCGACCGTGCGGGTCACGTTGTCGGTGGCGGCCTCGACGATCATCGCGACGCCATTCGGCCCGTAGCCCTCGTAGAGGATGATGTCGTAGTCGGCGGCGCCCTGGCCGCTGGCCTTCTTGATCGCGGCCTCGACCTTCTCCTTCGGCATGTTGAGCGCGCGCGCATTCTGCAGCGCCCGGCGCAGCGACGGGTTGCCGTCGGGCGACGTCCCCCCGCTCTTCACCGCGATCGCGATGTCCTTGCCGACCTTGCTGAACTGCTTCGCCACGCGATCCATGCGCGCGAAGATCGTGTGCTTGCGTTTCTCGAATGCGCGTCCCACGGGGACGCACCCTAGCAAGGGGCAGCCACGGAGTGGAGGCGTCGCGTCACCCGATCTGGAGGACGTCCTCGATCCGGCGGCGCGGGGAAGCGTGGTGGACGACTTCCTCGGGGATCCCGATCCGCAGCACCAGCTGGGGCGCCCCGACCGCCGGCAGGAGCGCCGCGAGCTGGCCGCGCAACGCCGGGACCTCGATGACCTGGTTCAGGAAGGCGGCGGACAGCCCGAGCGACGTCGCGAGCAGCAGCACGGCCTCGAGCGCCTGGCCGCACGCGAGCCAGTCGGTCGGATCATCGGTGCGCGTCCCGAGCACGACCACCACCGGCGCCCCCGCCACCAGCTCCTGCTCGAGCGTGCCGAACTCGCCGCCCAGATCGGGGGAGCGGAGCGCCCGCATCACGCTGAACGGCAACGTCGCTCCCGCGCCATACTCCTTCTCGCTGAACGGGATGCCGTCGCGACGCAGGCTGACCGTCGAGGTCAACCAGTGCGCGATCTCGGTGCGGAACGCGGGATCGCCGTACTGCAGGCGGTCGGCCTGGTTGATCAGGGCGCCGACCTGGCGCTTCTCGTCGGGCACCAGCCGCACCAGCGTCACGCCCTCGGCGGCCGCCGCCGCGATCAGGCGATCACTGATCTGGGCGGCGACGGGCCGGGCTCCGAAGGCGCGGCGGTTGGTGCGGCGCCGCGCGATGGCGGCCATCAGCGCGAGGTCGGCGTCGGTGGAGATGTGCGGCGCGCCGAGGTGGAGCGTCGCGAGCAGGTCGGGATGCTCGGGCTCCGCGAGCATGACCGTGACCTCGTCGACGAAGCCCAGCGCACGGACCGCGACGCGCGCGTTGTAGAGCGCGCAGCCGCAGCTCACGATCTGCTGGCGGCGCTCGCCATCGATCACGCGGAGGTGGCGGTCGGGATCCGCGAACAGCTCGAGCACGTGGTCGACGATCCGGAACCGCCACGGCTGGGAGTTGTGGGAGCTCGGCGCCTGGATCGCAGCCTCCACGGCCGCGCGCAGGACATCGGGGTGGGCGACGGTGATGGCCGCGGGTCGGGACATGCGGCTGGGCTCGTGCAAGGGCCGGCCCCGCGCGGGTCCCGTCGCCGCCTGGCCACGCGCGCAAGGCTTACGTCGCGCGCGCCCGACGCGCGAGATCTGCGCGTTTCAGCCGGCGGCGATCCGCGCGAAGTCGAGGCCGCTGAGGATGCCGACGACCTCGCGCGCCCGGATCGCGATCACTCGCCGGACGTCCAGGCGGGCCGCATGATCGGCGGCCCGGCACGTCCGGATCGTCTCGGGCAGGCAGATCATCGCGGTGTCCATGACGCTCTCGATCGGCGTGTCGCGCCGCAGGTCGCGGGCGAGCAGCGCCTCGAGCTGGCTGAACATGCCGACCGGCCAGCCGTCCTCGACCACCACGACCGCGGAGACGTGGAGCCGATCCAGCAGGTGGATCGCCGCGGCGATCGGCTGGTGCAGCTCGACGGTGACGACCGGGGTCGCCATCCACGCGGAGATCGGCGTGACGAGGTTGGAGTCGCGGACCGCGGCGGCGAGATCGAGGGTGCTGAGGACGCCCGTCAACCGACCATCGTCGACGACAAACAGCCGATGGATCGCGTTCTGGACGAGTGTGCGCGCGGCCTCCCGGAGCGGGCGATCGGAGCCGATCACCCGCGGCGCCGGCGTCATCAGCTGGCGCGCGGTGCGGGAGGGCAGCGGCAGCGCCGGCGTGGTGCCGCGGAGGGCGACCTGGTGGATCCCGAGCTTGATGAGGTCGGTGCGCGAGATGACGCCGATCGGCACCCCCGCGTCATCCACGACCGGGACCGACGAGATCCGCCGGCTCTGCAGCAGGTGGACGATGGCGGCGAGCGGAGCGTCGGAGCTGACCGCCTCGACCGCATGGGTCATGTACGCGGTGACGAGCGTTTCGGTCGTGGTCATCCCGAGCCCTGGAGCAAGTGTCGGGCCGCCGCGCGCGCCGGGCGCGAGGCGGGGCATGACACGCCGGCCCGTGGAGCCCGCCGCGGAGCGGGCTACAGCTGCGGCCCCCGCCCGCCGACCCCGGTCGCGGCGGTGAGCAGCGGGAACCGGAGCGTGAACACGGTGCCGCCGTCGGGTGGGCACACCAGGGAGACGTCGCCGCCATGTTGCGTCACCACCAGCTTCACGAACGTCAGCCCGAGCCCGCGGTTCATGCCGCGAGCCGCGTTCGACGGCGAGACCTGCACGTACTTGTCGAACAGCCGTTCGCGCAGCTCGAGCGGCACGCCCGGGCCATCGTCTCGCACGACCAGCGCGACGTCGCGGTCGCCGAGCTCCGCCGAGAGCGTGACGGTCCGCGCGTGGCGGAGGGCATTCTCGACCAGGTTGTCGAGCGCCCGGACGACGAGGTCCTCGTCGAGCTCGACGTCGAACGTAGCGCCGGGAAGGATCTCGATGCGCGCGCGATGGGAGCGCGCGATCGTCGCGTTGTCATTGCGGACCCGGTCGAGCAGCCGTGCGACGTCGGTGCGCGTGCGCCGCACCGGCATCGACGACGTCTCGAGCTGCGAGATGTCGAGGAGGTTCATCGTCATCCGGTTGAGCCGCTGCGTCGCGACGAGCGCATCCGTGATCGCCTCGACGGCGTCGGGGGTGTCGCGCACGGACGCCAGCTCGGTGAGCAGCTGCAGGTTCGTCGAGACCACGGCGAGTGGGTTCTTGAGGTCGTGCACCAGCAGGCTCTGGAGCTGCTCGCGCATCCGCTCCACGGCGCGGGGCAGCGACGTGTCCTCGATCATCAGGAACCCGTACGGGGTGTTCGCCACCTCGAGCGAGCACATCCGCACGCGGACGTCGCGCGGGCGTTCGTTGAGCGGGAACGGAAACGACATCTCCACGCTGACGTCGAGCGCGCCGCGCCCGATCTGCGCCACGAAGGCGCCACCGAGCTCCTGCACGTTCATGCACGGGGCCACGTCCTCGAAGAACTTCGCCCCGATCACCACGTCGCGCGAGCGGCCGGCCAGGCGCTCCTCGGCGCGGTTGTACACGACCACCTTCCCCGCGGGATCGAGCACGATCAGGCCCAGCGGCAGGTTGTCGAAGAGCATCGTCAGGAGCGAGAGCTCCGCAGGGTCGGCCATCACGGTCGAGCTTCCGGGGTGTTCGAGCGGTTGTCCACCCGCTTTCCGGCCGCGCGTGGGGTCCCGGGGCCGCCGCGGCGGGGCTCGGAACATTCCTTGGAGGCCGCTGGATGCGCTGTAAGCTTTGCGTCATGTCGCGACGCGATCTCGTCGGCTGGGCCCGGTGGCACTTCCTGCGCCCTGCGGCGGCGAGGCCGGGGCTGCGCGCCGCGGCGTACAGCCTGGCGATCCTCGCCACCTCGCTCCTCGTGTGCTGGCATGAACTGCCGGCCGGTCCTGCGAGTCCGCCGGTCCGCACCGCGATCCGCGTGCACTGCGGAGACCTCGCCACCTGCACGTTCGCCGAGTCGCTCGCGCTCGACGTCTGGAGCGATCGGCGAGGTCCCGGGGCCCCCCTCGACGTCGTCGTCACGCGCGCCGCCTTCGCGCGGCTCGATGCCGCCGGCATCCCGTGGCGGACGCTCGTGCCCGACATCGACGCCGTCGCGCGTGCCGAGGCCGCGCGGCTGAGGAACCCTGCTCGCGCCTCGAGCGCGAGCTTCAGGAGCCTCATGGCCGCGCGCCCGGGCGACTGGTTCAGCGAGTACCGCGACTTCGCGGCGATCAGCACCCACCTCAAGATCCTCGCGGAGCTCGCGCCCGAGCGCGTCACCCTGCAGTCGATCGGCGGCTCGATCGAAGGCCGGCCGCTGTGGGCGCTGCGGATCGGCGGCGGCACACCGGGCGCGACGAAGATGTTGATCAACGGCACCCAGCACGCGCGCGAGTGGATCGCGGCGATGGCGACGACGTGCGTGGCCGATCGCCTGGTCCGTGGGTACCACGACGACCCCGCGATCCGCGCGTTCGTCGACTCGACCGAGCTGTGGATCGTCCCCGTCGCGAACCCCGACGGCTACCAGTACTCGTGGGGCAGCGATCGCTACTGGCGCAAGAACCGGCGCGCCGGGCATGGCGTCGATCTCAATCGCAACTACGCCATCGGCTACGGCGGCTCGGGCTCGAGCGGCTCGAAGCGCTCGCAGATCTACCGCGGCGAGTACGCGTTCTCGGAGCCCGAGACCAGCGCGCTGCGGGACCTGGTCCGTCGCGAGCAGATCAAGCTGCACGTCGACTTCCACTCGTTCGGCCAGCTCCTGCTCTATCCCTGGAGCTACACCGCCGCGCCCGCGCAGGACCGCGATCGGCTCGCCGCCATCGGCGACCGCATGGCCACCGCGATGTTCGTGACGCACGAGACGCGCTACACGCTCAAGTCGGGCGTCGAGCTCTACCGCGCGGGCGGCACGATGACGGACTGGATGTACGGCGAGGCCGGCGCGCTGTCGTACACGATCGAGCTGCGACCGAAGAATTCCGGAGGCTTCGTGCTGCCGCCCGAGCAGATCCGCCCGACCTGTGACGAGGCGCTGGCCGCCGTGCTCGCGCTCCGCGCGTCGCAGCCGTGACGCGGGTCGGCACGCGCGTTCGATAGGGTCTGCCGTCGCTCGGACGAGCCGCGTTCGCGGCGCCTCGCGTGGTACACGCGCCCATGCGGCAGCTCGTCGTCGGAATCCGCTGCTCGGGGGTTGTCGCGGCGAGCCCACGGTCGAGCGGGGCGCCGCACCGGATCCGTGGGCAGCGCCGGTCGGCCACGCATCGGCGCCCACGCTCGCGGCGCCGGGGCCGGCCCCCGTCGCGCAAGTCAGCGTCGCGCCCGCCATGCTCTGCCCGTTGCCGGAGCCTCGGGCCGCGGAGGATCCGTTGATCACGCCGGAGCGCTGCGTGCAGACCGCGTACTCGTTCGCAGGCTGCGCGGCCACGTATCCCGTCGAGGCGCGCACCTGCCTCCGCCACCGGTGCGAGCACGGCGGCGATCGGCGCAGCATCCGCGACACGATCTGCCTGCACCATGGCGAGACGCTGATCGACGGCATCGGTGGACCGGTCGAGCGCGCGGCAGGCCTGGCGATCATCGAGCGACTGTGCCGCGGCGACGATCCGGTGTCGTGCGCCCGGCTGGCGGAGCTCGTCGTCGACTTCGATCGCGAGCGCGCCGTCGCGCTGTTCCACCGCGGCTGCGACGACGAGGAGCGCGCGCCGGTCGGGCAGTGCGAGCTGCTGCGGCGCCGGCTCGGCATCGCGGCGGATCGCCCCGAGCGGTTCTTGCACGACGATGCGGAAGCCACCCACGCCGCGCTCGCCATCCTGAACATCGTGATCGATCTGCCGGTCGGCCACGATGCCGCACTCGAGCCGGGCACGACGCCGCCGATCCTGCACGTCAACCGGATCGGTGACGAGAGCGGGTCGTCGATCGCGATCAGCGAGGACGCGCTCGAGCTCCACGCCGCGCTGCCGACGGTCGCGGCCTGGCAGCGCCGCACGGGCCATCACGTGGTGCGCTCGGAGACGTGGGCCGATGGCTACCTGGTCGAGTACCGCGCGCCGGCGGACGAGGACGCGCGGCAGCTCGCCGGCGGGGTGCAGGTCCTGCTGCGCTCGGGATCTCGCCGCTTCGTGTGTGGCACGTCGAGTCGCGTCTACCCGATCGATCGAGCCTGGCTGCGAGCGGTCGCGCGGAGCTGTCGCTCGCTGCGCACGCGCTGAGCGCCGGCCAGCTCGCTCGCCAGGGAGCGGATGCACCGGCTTGCGGACAACGCCGCCGCCCCGTCGGGCGAGGCCGCCGGCAAGTACCTCGCCCCCGCCGTCGGCGCGGCGGTCGGCGGCATCATCGGCGGTGGCATCCCCGGTGCGGTCGCGGGCGCGGGGGCCGGCATGGCGCTCGGCCCGGCCATCGGGGGTTGGGGCCGGCTGGATCGCCGGCGCGACGGCGGACGCCTACGATCAGTTCGGTGACTGCCGGCGCACGAGGCTTGACATGGTGTCGCCTGGACACTATCAAGGAGCATGCGAGCGCTGCCCACCGAACCGTTCACGTCCCAGCAAGCCCGCTGGCCGACGACGGGGCGCCATATCCTCGCGCAGTACGACGCCGACAGCGTCGTGGTTTACCAGGCATACCGACCGTCGATCGGCCAGTTCGCGGCCGCGCACGGCTACTTTGGCGGCGGCTTCTCGCTCGAGCGCATGAGCTGGATCAAGCCGAACTTCCTCTGGATGATGTATCGCTGCGGCTGGGCGGCGAAGGCGAGCCAAGAGGTCGTCCTCGCGATCACGCTCGCGCGCCCGGCGTTCGACGCGATCCTCGCCGCCGCGGTGCCCTCGAGCTGGGACCGCCGGCGCTACGCGGATCGCGCGGAGTGGCAGGCCGACGTCACGCACTCGCAGGTCCGCCTGCAGTGGGATCCCGACCATGGCCCGCATGGCGAGCCGCTCGAGCGCCGCGCGATCCAGCTCGGCCTCCGCGGCCCCACGCTCGCGAGCTACGCGCGCGCGTGGATCCGCAAGATCGAGGACATCTCCGCGTTCGTCCGTGATCAGCATGCGCGCCTGCAGCGCGACGGCGTCGGTGCGCTGGTCACGCCGAGCGAGGCCGTCTACCCGTGTGCGCCGGCGACCGCCGCGCGGCTCGGCACCGACCCGGTCCCCGCCTGAAGGCTTGCTGGCTCGGGCCGTCCGGTGTTCAGTAGCCCGGTGATCGGAGATGACGACGGCGCTGGCGCGCGGCTCCCGGTGGCGTTGACGTGGGCGGAGTACGTCGGGCGCTGGGCCACCGATCGCGGCGGCTGGATGCAGCTCGCCGATGCGTTGATCCATCGCGCCGGGGACGCCGTCACGATCTCGCAGGATCCGCAGACCGTCGAGCGCGGGCTGCGGCGGCTCGCGCGGCGCGGTCACCAGCCGGGCGGCCAGTACGGCCGCTGGATGCTGCGCTTCTTCGGGTTCACGTCGCCGCTCGACGAGCTGGTGAAGTGGATGGGCCAGTACCACACGCGGTTCGCGGATCTGCCGTCGGGGTTCCGGCTCGAGCACCTGCAGCTGTGGAACCGGCCGCCGATCGCGGAGTCGCGGTTCGCGTGCTGGATCCACGTCGGCATCGCGCACGCGCAGCTCGGCCGCTCGGATGCGGCGGGCTGCGAGCACGCGCTCGTGCAGGCCGAGCGCCACGCGGCGAAGGCCGGGCTCGCGGCCGAGATCGAGGTCAGCCTGGTGCGCGCGCGGATCGAGACGGACGCGGGCGACCGCGTCACGGCGCGCGAGCGCTATCGCGTGATCGAGCTGCAGCTCGCGAGCGGCACGCTGCCGGCCGCCGACGAGCGCACGTATCGTGCGCGGCTCCAGGATCAGCGCGCACTCCACCACACCCGACCCGGCGCCGGCGAGGTGCCTGACGTGCTCGCGGCACGGGCGCTGTACGAGGGGATCGAGGAGGAGCCGTACGTGCCGTTCATCTCGTTCCGCAAGTCGGTGGGCCTCGCGTATTGCGCATGGCAGCTCGGCGACCGGCCGGAGGCGGTGCGCCTCGCTCGCGGCGCCGCCGAGCACGCGGGAGATGGCGGCCTGGTGCGGATGCGGGTGATGGCGCTCAACATGCTGAGCCGCGTGCTCACGGGAGCCGAGGCCCGCTCGGCGCATGACCGAGCACGTCGCATGGCGACGCTGCTCGAGGACGAAGACCTGCTGAGCCGGGTCGCGCAGTGCACGCCGCGGTCGCCGTGATCGCGTCGGTCAGCGAGGCCTCGAGGATCGTGCGGGCCTCCGCGGCATCGCCCCAGCCGACGACCTCGGTCGCGCCGCGTCCCCAGTAGTGGGAGAACCACAGCACGAGGATGACGCGGGCGGCGGGGTACGCGTCGTCGAGCTCGGGCAGATCACGCAGCCGCGAGAACCCGTTGCGCAGCGCCGCGTCGAGCGGCACCGCGATCAGCTTGTCGTCGCGCGTGCCGTCGTGGGCCATCTTGAGCACGCCGATCACGCGGGTCGGCACGACGCTGGCCCGTTCGATGCCGCGGCCGAGCACGAGCACGTCGAGCGGGTCCCCATCGGCGGCGAGCGTGCGCGGGACCATGCCGTAGTTGACCGGGTAGGAGAGGTAGTCGACCTCGCGCCGGGCGCCATCCTCGCGGCGGCGGGCCCAGCGGAGGCTGCCGTCCTCCTCGTCGACGTCGAACTTGGCGGTGGTGCCACTCGGGATCTCGATGACGGCATTGACCGAGCCGTCTCGGTTGCGTGCGGGATAGCCGCGGGACAGGTGGTAGCGCGCGAGCACGGTGTCGCCATCGAGGGCGAGCGCGTGCCGCGAGACGGGAGCGCCGGCGACGATGGCGCGGAGCGGGACCCGCGGAAGACCGAGGCACAGAGCAAGACACAGCAGCAGGAACAGCCAGAGTTTCACCGGATCACGAATAGAGCCCGACCTCGGAACCCACAAGGACACGATCTCGGACATGCCCGGCTCGGCTAGGATGGAGACGGTGGAGTCGCCCGAAAGGTATGGCCCGTACCTCGTGTACGAGCAGATCGGCAAGGGCGGGATGGCGACGGTCCACCGCGCCGAGCTGTCGACCAAGCGGGGCATCCAGCAGCTCGCGTTGAAGCGCCTGCTGCCGAGCCTGCGGCGCGAGCTCGTCGCGCTGTTCCTCGACGAGGCCCGGGTGCTGCGCTACCTGAAGCATCCGAACATCGCGGCCACATACGACTCCGGCCGCGTGTTCGGGACGTACTTCATCGCGATGGAGTACGTGCGCGGTCGGACGCTGAAGGAGCTCGTCGAGCACTGCGGCGTCACCGTCGGTTCGGTGCCGCAGCCGATCGCCTTGAACCTCGCCGCGCAGCTCTGCGATGCCCTCGATCACGCGCACAACCAGTGCGACGAGACCGGCAAGCTGCTCGAGATCATCCACCGCGACGTCACGCCCGCGAACATCATCGTCTCCGACGCCGGCGTGCTGAAGCTGCTCGACTTCGGCCTCGCGAAGGCGAAGGTCACGACCGAGGAGACCGGGATCGGCGTGATCAAGGGCAAGTATGGCTACGTCGCGCCCGAGTACATCGGCGGCACGCTCGATCACCGCGCCGATCTGTGGGCGATCGGCATCATCATGTACGAGCTGCTCACGAGTCGCCGGCTGTTCGACGGTCCCGATGCCTTCGAGACCATCAAGCGCGTGCGCGAGCTCCCCATCCCGCGGCCATCGCTCGCGAACCCGAAGGTCACGCGCGAGCTCGACGAGATCGTGATGACCGCGCTCGAGCGGAACCCGGCGCGGCGCTGGCAGTCGGCCGCCGCGATGCGCGATCGCATCCGCGCGGTGATCGCACAGCCGGGCCACGCGATGACCGACCAGGGCGTCGCCGACTGGGTGACGTGGGTGTTTGGGCAGAAGCGCGGCCGCGCCCCGCAGCTCACGCCGATGATGCCGCTGCCGATCGCCTCGTTGCCGGGTGTCACGCCGCTCGGCGAGGAGCCCGGCCGGGCTGCGGACGCCTTTCGCGACGAGCCGGGCCGTTCGCCGGCGCCGCGGTCCGGGCCGACGGTGCCGACGACCGCACCGACCGCGGCGTTCGCGTGGACGTGGCCGAACCTCGTGTGGGTGGTGGGCGCAGGTGCGCTCGTCGTGCTGCTGGTGGCGTCGCTGATCGTGCGCCTCGTCGCCTGAACCGGGTGGCGCTCCTGGCGGCGACGCTCTCCCGGTCTCCGAGCGCCACGCAGCCGCCGGGGCGCGCATGGTATCGTGGGGAGATGCGCACGTGCCCGCTCCTCCTGCCGCTGCTGCTCGCGGCGGCCAGCGGGTGCTACGCCGCGGTGCCCGCGGAGGGCGTGCCATGCGGCGCCGGCGGCTCGTGCCCGAGCAAGCAGGTCTGCGACCCGGCGATCGCCCGCTGCGTCTTCGTGCTTGGCGCGGACAGCGGTGTCGTGATCGACGCGGCGGCGGATGCCTCGCTCGACGCCGCGCCGCCGATGGATGCGCCCATGGCGCTGGACTTCGTCGACTCGTTCGCGCGGCCGAACGGAGCGGCGATCGGCAATGGCTGGGTCGAGAAGCAGCCGCCGACGTTCTCGATCGACAACGGCGAGGTCGTGCGGATCGCGACGGCGGTGAGCTACCAGGACAACCTGGTCTACCGGCCGGCCAGCGAGGATGTGCGCGACGTCGAGATCTCGATCGGGTTCCGCGTGCTGCAGTCGCCGCCGCGCTACCCGCAGATCTTCGTGCGGGCACGCTCGGCGATGATCGCGACCGCGGGGTCGTACGACGGCTACCTGCTGTATGTCGATGGCAGCACCACCGATCGCGTCGTGCTCGGCCGTCAGCTCGGCACCCCGTTCGTGACCACGCTGTCGGCGTTCACGCTGTCGGCTCCGCTCGCGCCGGGTGCGACCTACCGCTTGACGCTGCGTGCGCAGGGCACGTCGCCGGTCCGGCTGGTGGCGACGGTCGAGCTGCGCACCGCGACGGGGTTCAGCCCGCTCGGCGGCACGACGTTCGATGACGCTGCGGCGAGCCGCATCGACACCGCGGGCAGCATCGGCTTCGCGGGCGACGAGGTGGCGGCGTACGTGTACGACGACTTCCGCAGCCGCCGGCTGTAGCGCGGCGCATGCCGCGAGGCGCGCGATCGGCGCGGTGAGGCTGCCCGGCGGCCGTCGATGGTCTAGGCTTCCCGCGTGACCGCCGACCTGCTCGCCTTCCTGCGCTCCTCGCCCACGCCGTTCCATGCTGTCGCGGAGGGCCAGCGCCGGCTGACCGCCGCGGGGTTCCAGCCGCTCGAGGAGACCGCGCGCTGGGACCGGCTCGCGCCCGGCGCGTACCAGGTGACGACGACCGGCACGAACCTGATCGCGTTCGTGCTGCCCGAGGAGCGTACCCAGTTCCGCATCATCGGCGCGCACACCGACAGCCCGAACCTCCGGCTGAAGCCGCAGCCCGAGTACGCCGTCGAGGGCTATGCGCAGCTCGGGGTCGAGGTCTACGGCGGGGCGCTGCTGAACTCGTGGCTCGATCGCGATCTCGGGCTCGCGGGGCGCGTGCTCGTCCGCGATGACCGCGGCGGGATCGCGAGCCAGCTCATCACCATCGAACGTCCGCTGCTGCGCGTGCCGCAGCTCGCCATCCATCTCGATCGCGAGGTCAACGACAAGGGGCTCGTGCTCAATCGCCAGGATCACCTCGCGCCGGTGCTCGGCCTCGTGACGAGTGGCAGCGGCTCGCTCACCACGCTCGTCGCGGAGGCCGCCGGGGTCGGGGCCGAGCGGGTGATCAGCAGCGAGCTGATGCTGTTCGACCTCGCGGCTCCGACGCTCGGTGGCCAGGCCCAGGAGTTCATCTTCTCGGCGCGGCTCGACAACCTCGCGATGTGCCACGCGGCGCTGACCGCGATGATCGCTGCGCCCCGGCCGACGGCGATCAGCGTGATCGCGCTGTTCGATCACGAGGAGGTCGGCAGCGCGAGCGCGGCCGGTGCCGGGAGCGCAGTGCTGCCGCGGATCCTCGAGCGCCTGCTGCCCGATCGCGAGGCGTTCCATCAGGCGTGCGCGCGATCGTCCTGCGTGTCCGCCGACATGGCGCACGCGGTCCACCCGAACTATGCCGCTCGCCACGAGGCCCGGCACAAGCCGCAGCTCAACGGCGGACCCGTGATCAAGACGAACGCGCAGCAGCGTTACGCGACGACGGCGACGACGGCGGCGATGTTCGCGCGGCTCTGCCACGAGGAGGACGTGCCCGTGCAGCACTACGCCCACCGCACGGACCTCGCGTGCGGGAGCACGATCGGGCCGATCACGTCGACCCTGCTCGGGATCGCGACGGTCGACGTCGGCAATCCGATGCTCAGCATGCACTCGGCGCGCGAGCTGGGCGGCAGCCGCGACCCCGAGCTGATGACGCGCGTGCTGACGCGGTATCTCCAGAGCTAGCCAACCTCCCCTCCGGGGTTGTGGAAGGTGCCGGGTGTCTCGACATGGCTGCATGGCCGCACGGTCGTTACGGGCCGCCGGATGGCGCTGCAGCAGCGGCGATCTGGATCGATGAAGCCACGCCGCGACGGCGCGCTTGCTGAGCGCGCGCGCTGGACGATGAGGATCAGTTGGCTTCAGGCGTCGCGATGGGAACGTTGGCGAAGCGTCTGAGCCAGTAGGTCCCGGGTGGGAACGTGGCGACGCCATCGAGCAGCCACGCCGCGCGAGCCGCGCGGTAGTCGCTGAGGAACTCTTGGTTGCGCCGGATGGCCTCGAGGCGTGACCAGTCACTACGGGCAGCGATGGTCGGACGCAGGTTGCGGCGCGGCTCGCGGCTCGTCGGTGAATGCCACCAGCTCTGGCGGAGGATCCCTCGTCGCCCGATGACGCGCGTCGCCGACCGGGCGCGCTGCTCCGCCGCCGCTGCCTCGGCGATCGCGACCTTCGCGCGGATCTCGGCGAGTACGGCGTCCCGCTCACCGAGCTCCGGCGGGATCACGAGCCTGAGCGATACGGCGTCCGGCATCACGCCCTCGTCGCTGAAGAAGTACGCGGGCCGCTTCGCCTTCAAAGGGCGGTCGTTCAGCAGAGCCGAGAGCCCGTTCACGCCGGGCCAATGGTGAACCCGCTCGACGAGGCAGTCCTTGACCGGGTTGGTTGCCGCGTAGACCACTTTGTCGATCACGTCTGCGGCCTCGATCAGCTCGACGTTACAGACCTGTTCGGAGGACCAGAAGTTCTCCCACCGACCACGGAGACAGTTCATGCACTTCGCGAGCATCTTGTGAAAGTGCTCGGTGAACTCTGGCAACAAGCCGAACCTATCGAAGAGCACGTTGTGGTGATGGTTCGACATGGCCGAAGGCATGACGATCTCCATCCCGAAGCGCTGCGCCGCCTCGGCGAGGCAGTACGTGAACGCGTTGTTGGTCTCGTCATCGGGTCGCAACAGGAACTGCCGCTGCGTGCACCGCCGCGTCACCATGAAGAAGCGGCCAGGTATGACGGGGCGGGGAAGAGTCATGACGTGCTCTGACGAACAAACCAGAGGTCAAGCACGATCCCTGCCGCGACCAACCACAGGAAATTGCTCGGAGCTCTCTCCCGCTTGTCCGAACGTCGGCCGGACATGTCCGGCCCGCGGACAATTCTCGGACATCTAAAGTCCCCCCGGTCGGGCGCTCGGGGCAACCCGGCCGGTGCGGGAGGTCGGGCGCTCGCGGGGACAACCCCGGTCGGGGCATCCCCGGTCGGGGCGCTCGCGGGGCAACCCCGGTCGGGCGCTCGGGGCGCTCGGGGCAACCCCGGTCGGAGCACTCGCGGGGCAACCCCGGTC